>NZ_JAEQCF010000007.1:0-14716 GCF_020738625.1 Microcoleus sp. PH2017_09_SFU_O_A | reverse complement strand
GCTTTAGCCCTCTTAGGTACGTAGTTGGGCTTTAGCCCTCTTAGGTACGTAGTTGGGCTTTAGCCCTCTTAGGTACGTAGTTGGGCTTTAGCCCTCTTATAGTGATTATAAAGCAAGCGAAGTCGCATCAAAAACTCCATTTACAAGTCATACCTCATCTTTCTGAGAAATGCTATAGTCTCGCAGGCAGAAACCAGTTTTTTTACAAAAACACTGGTTTATCGCCTTTAACAAGGGTAAAAAACCCGGTTTCTTTAGTCGGATTACATAATCCCTCTCCCCCTCTCCCCCTCTCCTCTGACTTCTAATCACCACCGATCGAACTCAAATTATTTCGCAAAGTTTGTTCCTGCCGCTTAACCGCCGCCAACAATTCTGCATTTTGCAAAATCACCCCCACTTGATTGTTAAAAATTTTCATATAGTTTTGATCGCTTTGGTCGAAACTTGCCCGAAAACGCTCCGGCACATTTTCCTTAGATAATTCAATCGATTTATCCTCGCCATCCGATTTAATTTTATTAATTAACTGCGTCACAGCAATCAACTCCCCGTCTGGATTCCAAACAGGCATACAAAGCAAACTGCAAGTCCGATATCCGGTTTTTTCGTCCGTCTTTTTAGAAGTTTCAGAACCCGGATAATCATAAAGATCGAACGGTATATTTAGAGGAACCCCCATCTGGGCCACTTGTCCCACATAACCTTGCCCGATCGCCACACGCAACTCCAATAAATTACCATCTGGCAAAATAATTTTTGTCCACAATTGATTAGCATCTCTATCAATTACCCAAAAACTGCTCCGATCGGCATTCATCAACTCTTTAGCAGATTCCATCACACGTTGCAGAATCGAATCAATTTCTAAGCTGCTTTGACTCACAGAACGAGTAGCCGCCATCAACGCAGCCGCAACTCTTTGTCCTCGGGCTGTTTTGTGAAAGGTACGGAAACTTTCTAAAATCATTTGAATCAAATTCGCATCTTCGGCAAACCGCTCTTCATCCAGTTTTGTAAACCCTTCCAAATCAATTTTTTCTGACAAAGACAAGCTGGAGCGATCGATTTTTTTGATTTTATTAATTAGCTGAATTACAGCTACTAAATTACCCTCGTCATTTAACAAAGGAAGTGTTAACATAGTATAAGTTCGATAGCCATTTTTGATATCTAATGCTTTTGCCGTTTCCGAACGCGGATCGTCGTAAAAATCAAACGGAATATTAATACTTTGTTTCGTAGACGCCACATGACCGACAATTCCTTTATCTGCCGGAACGCGAATTTCTAGCGATCGATCGCCCTCAGCATCGGCTTCAGCAATAATCGACCAAAACTCATTTTTTTCTTCGTCTAACAGAAAAATGCTAGTGCGATCGGCATTCAAAGACTTACCCATTTTCAAAGTAATCGATCGCAAAGTAGCATCAAGAATATCATCAAAACCCTGACCGTCCATCACCTGATTTAGCATTGCCAGAGTTTGGCTGACCACATTTTGCGGGTGGTCTTCCGCCTGCTGTTTCATCGCCGCAAATTGTCTCGCATTGTGCAATGCCACCCCGACTTGAGTGTTAAAAATTTGCATATATTTTTGACTGTTAGCATCGAAGCTGTCTTGAAAGCATTCCGGTGCTTCCGGCCAAGTTTCCGGGTCATATTCTGGGAAATCTCCCGGTCTTCTTTTGTTAATTAATTGAGTGACAGCCACTAATTCACCGTCAGGACTGCAAACAGGCATACACAGCAAACTGCAAGTACGATATTTTGTTTTTTGGTCAGTTTGTTTCGCGGTTATTGATTCGGGATGTTCGTACAAATCGAAGGGAATATTTACAGGTTTGCCGCTGTCAGCAACTTGACCCGCAAAACCTTGTCCGACTTCGATCCGGAGTTCGCGAACCGAGCCATCTTCAAAGCGGATTTTTGTCCACAGTTGCCCTGTTTCGCGTTCTAACAGCCAAAGAGTGCTGCGATCGGCATTCATCAATCTTTTAGCAGCTTCCATCACTTTAGTGATAATTTCTTCCGAATCCAAGCTGCTTTGAGAAACCGATCGCGTTGCTTCCGTCAAAGCTTCCGAAGCTTGCAATCTTTGAGTTAACTTATAACAAGATTGACACCTTTCCAACAACCGCTGAATAGCTGGAACATACTCTCCAATCAAAGTGCGATCGACTTCTGTAAACCCTTCTATATCGACTTTATCAGAAAAAGTTCCTGCCGGATCGTGCTGTTGTTTTAACTTGTTGACCAACTGCACAAAAGCAAATATATCTCCCTTTTCATTTAACATAGGTGAGGTTAAATTGCTGTAAAGTCTGTAACCAGTCTTTTTATCTTGCTCTTCCACGACATCGGAATACCAATTTTCCGATAAATCGCTGGGAATGCTGACAGCTTTTTTATAAATAGTCACTCTGCCTGCTGTTGGATTGTTTGCCATAATTTGAATCTTTGTCGAACTGCTGTTTGTAGTTCTGGCAATAATCGACCAAAGTTCATTTTTATCTTTATCTATAAAAAATATGGTAATGCGATCGACACTCATCAATTCCCCTAGTTTAATAGTAATCGAACCCAAAATTTCATAGAGTACATCCTCAAAATCTCTGCCTTCCATACTGTTGAGCATAGATAGGACTTTGTGTTCTTGATGGGCAACTAATTGTTTAAAGTTTGGTTGGAGAGCAGCCAAAGCTTTTTTCGTCCAATTTCGATTAAATACAGAGGCATAAATTTTATTATAAATGCTTAAAATCCCCCCTCTTTTCACAACCAAACCAGACAATCGCAGTTCCATTTGTTCGAGGCTTTCATCAGCCGGAATTTTGGCTTCGCTACACGAATCAGAAGCAATTAAAATTTGCTGGTAAATTTTAAGCAAAGTCTCAGTACGCTGTCCGCTTCTGAGAATGCGATCGCGAATTGTTTTCAAATGTGGCGGTTCGTCTTGAACTTCCCAATTATCAATAATTTGCGTCTGGACTAAATTCTCCACCCAATCTGCGATTAAAGATTTATCCTGAGGAATTTTTGCCGGAAAATTTTCGGCTTGTTGCCAAATATAGTTGCAAATCTTTTGAGTTAAAAACGGCTGTCCTTCCGTCCAAATCAGCACATTTTCTACAACAGACTCAGGATAGCTAACTTTCCCTGCTAAACCTTGTACCAAAGGTTGAGCTTCGTGCAGTTTAAAGCCATACAATTCGACAGCGCGACCGAGATTAAAAGGCGTACAGTATTTATCTTGAATCAAGTCCGAAGGAGTCGCAACCCCCAGCAAAGCAAAAGTCAGGCGATCGAATTCATGGCAAGCACGAATGAAGGCAAAAAAGTCATCTGCCCGAAAATTTAAACTCAAAATACTGTCTATTTCATCAACAAAAATTACAATCTTACCCTGAATATTTTCCAGTAAAACTTGTTCAATAAACTCGCTCAAGCGCTGTACAGGTGGCAAAAATTCTCGCTCCCGCACCCACGATCTCAAATTCAAATCCAGCTTAAAACTGGTAACTAAACGTCTAATAACCCCCGCATACCACTGATCGGGATTGATATCTTGAGAACCGATTTTAGTTAGATCGATCGCCGCACAAGCAATACCTTCTGCTTGCAATTTGTGCATAGTTCGCACGCGCAAGCTAGTTTTACCCATCTGGCGAGAATTCAGCACATAACAAAACTCGCCATTTGTTAAGCCTTGATAAAGTTCAGAATCCGCTTGTCGCACTACATAAGTGGAAACATCTAGAGGCAAATGTCCACCAACTTTATAAGTATAGGCTGAGCTTTTTTCTTGATACATAACCTGTTTTCAATGAGTAGAATACACAGCCGATCGCCATTTGAGAGCCTAATTACCCTTCAATTTGTCCAGATTGACTTAAAAGACGCTGCAATGCTTCAAAAGCACGGCGCGCCAAATTGAGTTCAACAGTAACTTTTTCTCGCTGAAAAATCACGCGATCGCGAATTTCCAGCGCCGCCACCAAAACTTCATAATCCTCCCCATTCATCAAACCGTGAGCGAGGAATGTTTGAGCCAAAATAGGCGGTTCTTGAATTTCAAAATTAATCGAGTGGTGTTCAGCTACCATCCGCATCACTGATTCAGTAATAGATCCGATCGAACAGGTAGCGAGTTCAAAATTACCTTTTTCGATCATTTCTGATGCTCTTACCATGTAAACCTGAATATCGTATAGATCGTGCTGGCGATAGTCATAGGAAGGTTGCATCATCTCTTCTTCGGAAGTCTTTTGACTTTTTGACTCAGGAGGACGCGGTTTTAATGCTGCAAGGACAGATTCTTGAGCCGTACAAATAATCAAGTCTATTTCTGGATTTTGAATAAATTTTTGCCAGTCATAATCCCTCGACTTTACTAACACTTGATAACCTTGCTGGCGATATTTATCGGCAATATCTGCAATTTCTGTTGCTTCTAATTTTTCTATGGCTGCTATCATTGATTTAGCTCCATCGGCTCGGTTGGTAGGTCAATTTTAACATAGATAAATTCTTGGGCCGCAGTCAAAGCTTCAGCTATCAAAGGAGATATTGCAGTGAAATCTTCTAATTCCGTAAGTTTGCGCCGTTTTACTGTGAGGTCGGTAACTTGTCTGTCATCAACGTAAACTAAAATCTTCATCGCATCTACAATCGGCTTGATAATGTTATCTAAATCAGATATTTGAGTAATGCAATAGTGAGTGATGATGACTTGAACTGGTTCGCTAGTTGCTGGGATGCCTATTGGCATAGCTTCGGCGGCTATTTGACCGACTTTGGCTTTCCACTCTTGAAGTTTTGCTCGGTTATTTGTTTGTAGAGAAACTGGCGAACCAGTGACGATAAATTCAAAGGGAATCAAGATTTTTCACTCCTCTTGGTGATAATATTTTAATCGATCGCCCGAAAGAACTCCCCGTTCACCGCAATCCCCTTTCCTGCAAAAGCGCCTGTGCCCAACCAACATCATCGTCCTTCAGTCGCGGCACAGGCTGCTGAGCATAGTCGATCGACAAATCAAATCCCGCTCTGTCATACACACCGCTGAACAAAGCTTGCAAATCCACCTGAAATTCTGTATCTCCCGGCTGCAATGGCAAGAAAAATGGTGGAATTTCTTCTCGTACCGTAAAAGCATACAATTGAGCTTTTGGACGGCGATTTGCCCTGCTAATTAAAATGCGATAATCCGTGTTAGTCCCGCCAGTTACAGGCATTTGTCTCCCGGCCCTGAGCAAGTCAATTTCTACTAAATGAGAGGCACTTCTTAACACTTCTTGTCGCTTGTTTTCATAGGCCTCTCGACCTTTCCCAGTGCGTTTGTTTTTCGGCGAAAGAATTTCTATGACTGTGATTACCCGATTTGTACCTACCTCTCGGAGTTCTAAATAGCCTTCCCTAGCTTCTTCCAATATTGGTACCGTAACTGTCATCGGTTCAGAATGGGGCAGCGTTGCAGTCATAACAGATGGGCTGGCGGTGGACGGGCGATCGAATACTGTCACGTCAGGAATTGCCAACAAATCGCTATCTTCGGCCTCGCTCAAATAAATCCGCTTTTCAATTGCCGCCCGGTATTTCGGGCGCAGCGCAGGCCCGATCGCATCGGCGATCGCCGTAATTAAGCGGTGATGAACTTCCGGCCAAAATTCAGGATTTTCTAAGTAAGGGTCTACCCCTGGAAATGGAGACGGCATTTTATTACCTCCCGCAAGAGTTTTGTAAGTTAGATGAATCTTAAATACATTTTAGTCGATCGCCAAAATACTGACGGTACAACTCAAAGCGCACAGTTACCTCATTTCCCCGCAACTGCACCAGCCCCAAACTGTGCAACTTAAACGCCAGCACAGATTCTAACTCTACAGGTTCATTAGCTGCTACTACCCTACTAAAAGCCACTGCTAACTCCTGATGTTCTTGCAAATTCCACAAATGACGGCGCAAATGATCGCCGTAAATTCCTGCTTCAGTAGGAGCAAGTTCTAAAAGTTCATCTAAACTTTCCTCTAAATCTTTTTGTTCTTTGGCAGAACCTGAAAATCGGCGATTGAAAAGAGCAAATTCTTGAGCAATGTGATATAAAGCTACCCGCACCAAATACGGATGACCGCCCACAATATTCATCAATTTTTCCACCATATTTATTTGCCAATTCAGCCCGTGCCTTCTCGCTAAATCAGCCACTTGTTCGGCGCTAAACTCGGACAATTCTATTGGCAAACCCACATTAAAAGGCGATTGATTCACGTTCAGCGGAATGTAAACTTCTGTTGAATGCACCACTACCAAACGCAGTTTTGCCCACAGTTCGCTGTCGCTGTCGCCATATCCGGCTTCTTCATACCAGGCCCTTAGCAGCCCAAAAAAATCATCGGCAATTGTAGGATACTGAAAAACGCGATCGACCTCATCCAATCCCAACACCAGCGGTGCATTGTTTCCCGACAACAAACAATCTTCAAAATAAGCCGTACAATTATCTTTACTGCCGTAAGTATCAGTCCAATAATCGTCAATCTGGTGAGGCAACCGCAGCTTGCGCGTAATTTTGTTGCAGAACCACCTCAGCAGTGAATTGAGATTGGCAAATGACGCAGCATCTGCGTGTTGAAAACTCAGAGGAACAGTGCGATAGCCTTGTTCTTTTGCCTGATAAAGAATCCTCGCCATTAACGAAGTTTTGCCCATTTGTCTCGGTGCTTTTATCCTAATTAAAGTTCCCGGCTGCAAAAGTTCCTTGTAACACTGAGCTTCCCAGGGAACGCGATCGACATAAAAAGCCGAATCCAGCCTGACTTGTCCTTGGGGAATCTGCGGCTCTGCGGCGGGTGATGGAGGATTTGAAAGCGGCAGAGTCCGAGAAATGGTTACAGTCTGAGTCGCAGTTTTAAGGAAAGAATGCTCTGGCGCCAGCAGGTTTAAATTAACTATAAATCCTGCGGATATGTCATCTTCTGTATCTGTTTGCGATGTACCTGCTGGCTGTACTGTGCTTTCCCCAGCGACTGTTTCTAAAAGCATTTGGTTGATTTCTTGTAGCAGTAGTACCGTGTCAGCCGGCGATGTCCACTCGCGCTGCTGAGTATCGTTGATGTAGTTCCGCAAGTCATGGTTTAGCCGTATGCTGGGAGGATAATTGACTCGAATTGGCAACACGGCAGGCGCCGGATTTTGCCGTCTGTAGCGCAATTCTTTGATTTTCCGCAATTCTTCCATAACTATTTCACTAACTGCTGTTTCCCCGGACAGCAGCAATAAAAAATAGTCACACTGTTCTAATTGAAAGTCAATTTGAGAAAGCCAGTTTTTTGCTGATTCGCGATCGGGATAAACCGCCCCAATATTGGCAGCGAATACTTGGTGTCCCGTTGCATTTATGCCTTCGGCAAGCTCCAGTGCCAAACTCAGATCGGGTTCTTGGTTGCAATAGCTAATAAAAACTCGTTTTCCGTGATTTGTCCCATTTCTCGGTTCAGTCTGGGAAGGCTGTTTTAGATGTTCTGCCGATCGCATTTCCTGCCGCGCGATCGAGCGAGCTATGGCTCCTCGCACGTTCTTTTTTGTAACTTTCTCTCCCAAGATACTTGACAGCTTCTGCCACAGCTTGTATCCTACATCTTTTTCGACATATTCCGGGTTTAATGGGTAAATCTGTTCATAGGTTTGTCCTTGCCAAGTCCCGATAAAAACCTGCCTTTCCAAATCGTTGAGGTGTTTGCCAGTTTTGAGGTGAACTGAGTTTTCTATAAATTCTAAAGCTTCTTGAATATTCATTTTTCTACTAAGGTATTTCGATTGTAGATTGGAGATTTTAGATTTTAGATTTTAGATTTGGGAATCACTGATGGCGATCGGGGTTGGGAGCTTGCCTGCTGTAGGTTCGTTTTAGAAAAAAAGTCCCACACTTCCTTGATAGCAAGAATTTTTATAAATTGTATAGCCTCGCGGGTCAACATTCAAGCCAGCAGCCGAGCTGAGGGCTTGCACGGCAAATTCCGAGTCGAGTTAGCTGCTCCTTCGCTTTCCTGAGGTTTTATGAGTTTTTATGAGGTATTGCGGTAGCTCCCCAATCAGCGGGAAATTGCTGAGGCGCAAAAACTGTCAAACTTATGAGCTTTTCTGGTTGCGATCGCCAATTGCGATCGGTGACAATAAAAACCAACAGCCAGTCGATCGATTTTAGATTTTAGATTTTAGATTTTAGATTGACTGCACAAATGACTTCTTGGAAAAAAAAATACTCCTCTGACAGACTAATTGCAAATATGCAATAGTTCGCAATCACCCGCCATCAAGGTAACTACAAATGTTGAACCCCACCACAGTCATCATCAGTTCCTTAACTGAAAGCTTAAAAGCCGGATACCGAAACACTTACGGGAACATTAAATCTGACAGCGCCAGACTTATCGAACAGGTTGTCAGCCTAGCTTTAGAAAACATTGCCAGCAGCGACGCTCTTTATCACAACGTCGAACATACAGTTCTTGTCACCTTAGTAGGGCAAGAAATATTGCGCGGTAAATACCTGAGCGAAGGAAACATCTCCCCAGAAAATTGGCTGGAGGCGATCGTTTCTTGGCTGTGTCACGATATCGGTTACGTCAAAGGAATCTGCCCTCAAGATCAACAAAGCCAAAGATTGTATGCGACAGGCACTGACAACAATACAATTTATCTAGAATCGGGTACAACTGATGCTAGCTTAACTCCCTATCATATAGACAGGGGTAAAATGTTCGTACAAGAACATTTTTTCGGTCACGATTTGATTGATTCGGAGGCTATTATGCGTAATATTGAATTGACTCGCTTCCCCGTACCGAACGACGAAGAACACTCTTGTACTGGCAATTATCCCGGCTTAGTGCGGGCAGCAGATTTGCTCGGTCAACTCAGCGACCCCCGCTACTTACAAAAAATACCGGCGCTGTTTTATGAATTTGAAGAAATAGGTAGTAATAAAAATCTAGGCTACTGCCATCCGGCAGATTTGCGATCGGGCTATCCCAAGTTTTTTTGGAATGTTGTATATCCCTACATTCAAGAAGGATTGCAGCATTTGAAAATGACTGCTGGGGGTCAAGAAATAATTGCCAATCTTTACGGAAATGTGTTAACAGTAGAGAAAGAAATTGCCTCTTGTGCTGCAACTTCGGCGGTAAAATCTACGCCAAAGTTACTGGCTGATGTTCGCGGGTTTCAATTTCTGAATTTCCAGCGGTTTCGGGGATTGCCTGACAGTTTTAGTCAGAGGAATAAAAAAAACATGAAAAGTTTGTTTGTAATTGGCAATGGGTAATTGGGCATGGGGCATGGGGCATGGGGCATGGGGCATGGGGCATTGGCCTTCCCAGGGCATTGGGGATTGGGCATTGGGCATTGGCCTTCCCAGCGCATTGGGCATGTCAACTGCCAACTGCCAACTGTCAACTGTCAACTGTCAACTGTCAACTGTCAACTGTCAACTGTCAACTGTCAACTGTCAACTGTCAACTGTCAACTAACTTAAGGTTTTTCCGTCTGCTGCAAATGTCGCCAAATTGCTTGATAACATACGTGCCAAAAATACATAGCCAAATTCAGAAGAGCTAATAACTTAGTGCCATCTTCTAACATAGCGTGTGCTCCTAGACTACGAGTGTCTATAATATCCTCAAACCGCGAGATAGCAAATAAGAGGAATGCGGCGATTAAGGGCAGGTAAGGAGTGGTTTTGATGTATCGCCAAAATTTAATTCCGTAAAGGAAAACGCCACTACCATAACACAAATAAATTAATTTCTTAGATATTCCCAACTGAGAAAGAATCAAAGTCATCCGAAACCTGTCATCCAAGAAAAAGACTCCCAGCAGTAAAGCGCTAAAAAAGAAGAATATTGCCGATCGACTGCGGGGGTCTTTTTGGCGCAGGAGTCCGAATGTAAATGCACAAATTGCGACTGGGATGCACCAGAGGACTTCGGAAATTCCGGTGAAAAGGCCTTCGTAAGGGAACCAGAAATTAAAAGGATCGCTAAAGAGGCGTTCAACTCCGTCTCCCTGGTTGTTGAGTTTGGCGTATAGGCTCAGTCCGCCTAAAATTAGGAGAGCCAGAGTGTTGAAAATGACTAAAAATGGTACAGTAAAAAAGTGTTTTTTGAGAAGTTCTAAAAAAGTTGAAAAGTTGGGAATTTTATCGAATAAAGGCTGATGCTTCATAATTGTTTTCCCAGGAATAGAGTTTGTTAGACTATTTTATATTTTAAATTTTAGATTGGCAATGACTGATGAAGAGCATTCTTGGGAACATGGGTTTACAGTTGCATTCTTGTTTGAAGCGAGTGTTAAGTAAATCCACCCGATCAAACGTAAAATACGGTTCGCGGTTAAGCTTACTGTGTATCTCTTCTTCCTTCTTCCTTCTTCCTTCTTCCTTCTTCCTTCTTCCGAACCGGCAGCCAAACGACGAATGTAGTGCCGCTATCGGTTGGATATAAATGAGCTGCACTAGATGGCAGCCATTCCGGATTTACTGGGGAAAATACTTGGATTTCTCCTTGCATTTGGCGGACTAAATCGCGGGCGATCGCCAAACCCAATCCTGTGCCGGGAATTTCTGTCTGGGCTTTTTCTCCCCGGTAGTGTCGCTCAAATAAATGCTCTAAATCCTGGGGGGGAATGCCGGAACCTGTGTCGCTGACTGCAACTGCTATGGCAGGTAAGGGGCGGTGGTTCGCTTCGTAGCTTACTTTAATATAAATTTGGCGGCCGGCGGGGGTATATTTCAAAGCATTGTCAATTAGGTTGCTCAAAACTTCGCGCAAAGCTCGATCGCTCGCCGAGACTGGTGGTAAATCCGCCGGAATGTCGGCTAACAATGACAGATGCCTTTCCGATGCGATCGCCTCGGCGGAAATTAACAGCGGTTTTAAGACTTCTGTCACTACACAGGATTCGTCCAAATTGGCCACTGGTAACAGCGACAGAGGAGAATGCTGGATTAATTCGATATTAGAAGTTGCTGTTTCTGAAGTGCCTGATGGGAGTCTGAGATTTGCTTCGCCGGTATCTACTGTGCGATCGAACTGGCCGAGCAATTCAGAGAGCCGATCGCTCTCTCGGACAATACTATAAGCCACATTGCGATTTTTGTCTTCTGGTACCAGCCTGCGCGCTAACAGTTTGCCAAAAGTTCGCAACGCTGTCAGCGGACTCTTGAACTGGTGCAGCAAGTTGTGCATCGTGTCATAAACCTGAGCCTGGATTTGCCGAGAAGATCCCAATTCCTGATGCATCCACTGCGATCGCTGGTCTAAAATGCAGGCTAGGGCCAAGGTGCGAGCAATTTGTTGGATCTGAGCCTCCTCTCGATCGTTCCAAGCCCTGTCTTCCCTACCGCTGACCAGGAGTCCCAGGACAGCGTCCTCGTGTATCAGAGGCGTCACTATTTGCCTCCGTTGCTGCCACACATTCCCCGGGCCTTGGCACTGATTGGAACTGTTTTCAAAACCCGGCAGTGGCTCGGGTGCGATCGCACCCACGGTTGATGCTTCCACAGCCAAAGCCGGCGCAGCCAGCCGCCGTGGCATTGGTTTCACTGTCGAGCTTGAAGCCGGTTCGAGCCTCAACTCCTGATTTTCTGGTTCGACTGAGGTTTCTGGGTAAACTGCGATCGGCACTAACTTTGCCTCGCTGCCTTCTACCAGCTCTTGTGTCAGGTATACTGCGCTGAATGTCGCACCCAAACTGACTGCGATCGCCACCTGCGATCGACAAAGCTTGACAAATTCTGAACTGGCTGGCATTAACATGAGTGCCACATTAAGATATTTTACGGAATTTTAACTAAATTACAACTGCTCAGCCCCCGATTACAGATTGGAGACTCCTAAATTTCTAGTATGTGGGCTTTGATGGCAGGCTGCTCGGTTCCCAGGATTCAGCTTTCACAAACACAATTGCTTTAAAGCCCCGCCTGCATAGCTTCCCCAGAGTCCCAAGCTTGGCTGCTGCCGGAAGTTGCGGCCCACCTTACCACAACCGCTGCACTTTTGTCGATCGGCACGAATGTTAAGATTATGTCGATATATTAAAAACAGTTGAAGTTTAGAGCTAGAACAGATATACTGGCCTCGGATTTGGTAGCTATCATTACCTAAAAATTGGATAAAAAGCCACGCCCGATCGGGACAGCTTTGATGATTGAATCATGTATTGTTGATTCGCCAGATGTAAAAATCCGGTCTCAACTCTATAATCCAAAAAATCTGAGATAGGTTGGGGCATCAACCTAGGATGCTCGGCAATATCAGACAAACTGTGCTTGAGAAAAGCTGTTTGAATCCAGAATCCCCATGTCTTTATGGCTGGGGAGTATGTCAAAACCTGTCTGCTCATACTGTCTGCTCACACTGTCTGCTCACAGAGGAGGTAAAGAAATTGGCCAGGAGACGCAAGCGCAAAAGTCGCCGCCGACAAGAAGGACGCAGAATTTTAGAGTGTGTGCCTCAATATAGCATCGAGAGCGGCGAAGATAAACCCGTAACAGCGGCTCGCAAGTTCATCCATGCCGAAGGCATTGCTCCCCCAGCTTTACTGTTGGTCAAGCGTAACGAGCATACCACCGACAGATACTTTTGGGCTGAAAAAGGTTTGTTCGGAGCCCAATACGTAGAAGAGAACCATTTCTTGTTTCCCAGCTTAAAGGTGATGCTGGAAGCAACCGCAGAAAAAATTCCTGCGGTGTCCGCCAGTCGCGCATAGATCGAAATGTTTAGATCAAAACATTGACACCAATGTTTTTCTAGCTCTTTTAACAAAAGCGCGAGAGTTCTCATTGTCTGGAGAGTGCCAACTGAAATTTACGCGAAAAATCCTTGGGAAGTTAAGGTAGAAGGAGCCATCGCAACAGTATAGATCGTCAAGAAAGGGCGATCGGCACAATTGGCACTCTCAGGATAATGGTTTTTTTTGACTCTGCCCAAAAACGAATACAAGATCGGAATCGAGTCGCGAACCACTCCAAATTTTAGACGAAAATTAAAGCTCCCAGATTCATCTGTAGAATAAATCTCAAATCTAAAATCTCACAATCTAAAATCGTTTGACCGTGCCAGATACATTTAACCCAGCAAATCCAAGACTAAGCCCGAATTAGCTGTGTATGGCAAGACGCGTGAAAGCTGCAAGCTCTCCCGTCAAGGAGGTATCTCTCAAAGCTTTCAACAAGATATTGAAAGCGCCATTTAAATCTCTGTTCACACTTTGAACAGGTTTGTGATGTGTATTATTCGGTTATGTCTACTACAAAACTGCCATATTTAACAGCTTGATGCTTCAACATTTGCTGAAAACGATAATGACTCAAAGTGACCATCGCCCTAGCTGTTTTAATCGCTAGAGCGTTTTTTATTCCCGCCCTACACTACCAGCTTTTACCCAATTATTCAATAAGTTTCTAGAAAATCATTTACTTTGCATCAACAGTCGATCGAACTTTCGGGCCAACTAGAGAACTGCCAGCAGCAATCCTTTTGTCGGCTCGAAGTCGAAGCACGGCATCTAGCATATCAAAAAAACGTTCCGCGCCAAACTTTTAATCTTCCAGGGGTTTCAAATTTAAAGCTTTTTGCATAGTTGCTAGTTCGTCGCGGTGAGCTCTGACAGTAACAAAGCTTTTAGTTGGGCTTTCCGAGTCAGCAACTGATTCGAGTTTGAGAATGACTTGCTCGGAGCGTCCGGCTTTTTTCCAGTAAAATACTCCCGTCAACGGCGACAGCAGTACCAAACCTAGGAAAATTTGACCTTGCTGTGGTACTAGCATTCCCAAAACCAGTCCCAAGCAGAGAGCGCCGCCTGCACTCAACAGGGTTAAAAAGATAGCTAGAAACCAACTCGGCCGCACAAAACCCTCAAAGGTGACTTTATAGTTGGGGGCATCAACGGCTGCAACTCGGTAAGCCCTAGAAGCAAAATACTCTTGTAGCTGGGTTAACAGTAACTCTTGGGCGCTCTCGGAAGCAAGCTTGACTTGTTCGATGCGATCTTTGACTGAGGCCTTGATGAAGAAAAACAAGCCAACAGCCAACAGCAGCGTCATCACAAAGGTTGAAGAAAGAACAGTAGTATCCATCGGTAGAAGTTTGTGTAAGTGAAATTATCTACTATGACTTTACATAAGTTTACAGAAGAAAGCGATCGAGGACTTACGCAGACACTTTTTAACCCAAATTCTCGGCAAGCTTTCTAGCAATGCGTTTTTCTGCTATACAAATCCTAGACAAGTCTAGACATTTGCTTCTTACTTCATCGGGAGCATGGGAGCGGCTATCCCTCGGTAAGCTTTCACGTTTTAGCCAAGCGCGATAAATTAATTGCTGCGTTCAAATCCCTGTCCATCGAATGACCACAACTTCCGCAGTTGTAAGTTCTTTCTTTTAGGGGCATATCTTGAATATGTCCACAGTTTGAACAGGTCTTGCTCGAAGGAAACCAGCGGTCAGCAATGATTATTTCACAGCCAAACTTTTTAGCTTTATATTCCAGTTGATGCTTGAATTCATAGAATCCACAGTCAGCGATAACTTGAGCTAGTTTGTGATTGGCTAGCAGCCCCGAAACATTCAAATTTTCTACTACTATCGTTGCGTGGTTTTTGCCTAAGTAAGTAGTAATTTGATGGAGAGTATTTTTTCTGAGATTCGCTACCGCT
>NZ_JAEQCF010000174.1:0-3296 GCF_020738625.1 Microcoleus sp. PH2017_09_SFU_O_A | reverse complement strand
AATGATTCCAAACGCAGATTCCTCTGACGCAAGACGCCCGCATCTGTAATCCAATGGCACGGGGGCAAAAACAAATTGAACCAGGGGCAAATAGTCTCGCGCCGCCACAATTTGCTCAAAAAGCTACCCAAATAGTCAAGGATGGGTAGCTTTGTCCATAAATTAAGTTACAGTTTCAAACCCCGCAAGGCGTGCTGACTTTTAGCTCTACAGGAGTAGTTATGCAACTGCAAACAGATATTCGTAGTCGGCAACCGCAAGCAACGCTAGCCAGCGCCGCGAGTGCCTTGGACTGGGCAAAATTTGGCTGCGCCGTACCTGCACCAAAATTGGCTCCTTCGATGTGGGTCAAATTGTTCAATCCGCCAACAGCATTCAGTTTTGACGAAGCGTGGTTGTTGTGTCAGTGCTCCGACCAAAAGTGGCTGGCTTGGATTCCTGATTATGGGGAAATTTTGCTGAGTACGAATGAATTTTGCGCTACTTAGGATCGCAAATTAAATAACTTACAATTTTAATTGTTATTGTGGGATGGGCGTCCCGCCCGTCGTTTTTGGACGGGCGGGACGCCCATCCCACAAACCTGTCGAAGTTATTTAATTCTCATTCCTTAATCGAAAATTATAGTTTGAAATCTATATCCTTCAGGTTTCACAGCATATTTTTGGAAAAAACCAGGTTTCTGCATTATCTCGTTTGTAGTGAGGAATGCGAGTCCTCAGAAATTAAGAAGGACTGAAGTCCTCACTACAAACCAATTCATTGACATTTTGCCAACAAAAAGAGCAATAGAAAACTATTGCTCTTTTTGTGTAAAAACACTTTCTAGTTTTTGTCTTCAGACAGCGGAACTTACTCGCTTATTTGCAAACTGCACGGTTATTTGCATTTCTGACAATCGTGCCTACTTTGCCATTAATCTGAATCGGGTTCTTGGTGCTGGCCCGGATCAAGCGGGGCTGTTTACCCAGACATTCTCTGATAGATTCTGACCAGGTGGTGAGAGCGCGGGTGTATTCTGTACGAGTCGCGGGCGCGCGAAACTGCTCGGTAATTAGGTGATCTGTGGTGATGCTAGTGTCAGTAGCAACATTAGTAATAATTGGAAAGTCAAAGGCTTTGGGTAAAGTTCTTTCAGGAATTTTGCCCGGTACTGTTTGGTAGTTCTTTGAGCCGCCTTTGTAGTCAATACCTGCTTGAGGGGCTGTTTGAGCGAAGGCAGGAATAGGCAAGCTGGCTACCAATACGGTGCAGCAACTCCAAAATAATTTCGATTTCATCCGATTCATCTCCTCAACTTTATGACGGTTAGCACTAATTAGGTAGGGACAAAAACATTAGCTTTAATTTATAAAAAATCTAATGCTAATGAACTTTTATCTTGGTTTTGACCCATCTAATTTATTACCATACATCTTCAAAAACGTACAAACTGGTTGGTCTGACAAACTGTAGAATGGTTTCAGTTGAGTGAGACATTTACACATCTGAAGTTGTTACAGCGTTGGGGACTCGATTTTACCAGAATGATTCATTTTCGATCGATGTCATTGGAACTTTATCAAATTTTGTCTCAGATATCAAGTTTTGTCGATCGCCTGTGGCGTTTTAACACTGGTTGACGGCTCGATCGCCCTTTGAGTGTTATGCGCTATACCAGCGGAAGAAAGATGCTAGAGTGCATCAATGGGCGTTTGAGTATTTTCAGGCGACAATAGACAGAGAAGGGGCTTGAAAATAGGTGATTTTAGTGGAAGATAGTAAATTTATCGACGTATCGGAAATCATGGGTGTTCCCGCGGCTCCTGCGGGCTACAAGTCGGGCTTTGTGGGTATTATCGGGCGCCCGAATGTTGGCAAATCCACCCTGATGAATCAGTTGGTAGGACAGAAAATTGCCATTACTTCGCCGGTGTCTCAGACGACGCGCAACAGGCTGCGGGGCATCCTGACGACGCCGGAAGCACAAATTATTTTTGTCGATACTCCCGGAATTCACAAGCCGCATCACCAACTGGGTAAGGTTTTGGTGCAGAATGCGCGCGCGGCGATTCAGTCGGTGGATGTGGTGCTGTTTGTGGTGGATGGTTCGGTGGAGTCGGGTGGGGGCGATCGATATATTATCGAAATTCTCAGCAATTGCAAAATTCCAGTGATTTTGGGGATGAATAAGCTGGACGAACAACCGGAGGATTCCGTGTTGATCGATCGCACCTACGAGCAAATTGTCAATCCTCAGTGGCCAGTGGTCAAGTTTTCGGCTCTCACGGGCGAGGGTGTCGAGCCACTGCAACAATTGTTAATCGAACATTTGGAGGTTGGGCCTTACTATTATCCGCCAGATTTGGTGACTGACCAGCCGGAACGGTTTATTATGGGCGAGTTGATTCGGGAACAGATTTTGCTGCTGACGCGGGAAGAAGTGCCGCATTCTGTAGCAATCGCGATCGACATTGTTCAAGAAGAAGCGAAGATTACCCGCATTCTGGCGACGATTCACGTCGAGCGGGATTCCCAAAAAGGTATTTTAATCGGTAAAAGCGGCAGTATGCTCAAGTCGATCGGCAGTGCGGCCCGGGAACAGATTCAAAAGTTAATTGAAGGTAAAGTATATTTGGAGTTATTTGTCAAGGTGCAGCCGAAATGGCGGCAGTCCCGCACCCGTTTGGCCGAATTGGGCTATCGCGTGGAAGAGTAAAATTTTAGTGGTTTGCGGGATGTTCGCGATTATACTGAAAGTGGCGGCTGGTGGTAGCGATCGGGTGATTCGGGGGTTTTGTGAGGAGTTGGGGATTGAGGTGCCTTTATAACTTAGGCAATAAAAAATAATATTTTGCTAACTTGTTAACAACACTCAAAAAAAGTGAACACCATGCTTAACCTCTCCCATAGCCGTCCCCTGAATCAATTTCAACAGGAAGCTCCTGAGTTGCTTCATCAGTTTGAAACAGATAAAACACCAATAGTAATTACCATTAATGGTAAAGCGGTTGCTGTGCTTCAGGATGCGGAAAGTTATGAAAAACTACTTAATCGGTTAGAAATTCTTGAAACTCTTGCAGGTATTCGTCAAAGCTTAGGGGAATTTGATCAAGGTAAAGGGGTTTCTATTCATCAAGCTTTTGAAGAGCTTCAAAAAAAATATGACCTACCGAGTTGAGATATCTCCTACTGCTATTCATGACATAGAAAATATCTTTTTGTGGCTCAAGCTCAATGCTCCTGAAAAATCCTATCGTTGGGTTAGGGGCTGTTATGAAATAATGCTCAAACTGGAAAGCTTTCCTAGTCGTTGT
>NZ_JAEQCF010000059.1:0-40207 GCF_020738625.1 Microcoleus sp. PH2017_09_SFU_O_A | reverse complement strand
TTTCGGGATTATTGCACTACTCCAGACCATCTCGATACACGTGTGCAACGCGGCTACTAATCTGATGATAAACCTTTTGATGCCAACCATTGGCGATCGAACAAACGCGACTGATACCGAGCTCCACCGTCGCAGAGTACCGTCACAATCCTATGTCCAGGCCCCATTTGCTTAGCCAAAGCCACAGCAGCCCCCACATTAATCCCCACAGAACCCCCCATAAATAAGCCTTCTTTCCTCAGCAATTGGTAAACCACGCGGACAGCTTCAGCATCATCAATTTGGATAGCATCATCTACGGAGACATTCTCCATATTTCCAGTAACGCGACTCGTACCAATTCCCTCAGTAATCGAACTACCTTCAGTCTTAATTTCTCCTGTTTTGAAATAACTGTAAAGCCCGCTACCCATCGGGTCTGCCAAAACAGCTTTTATCGCGGGATTTTTTAATTTCAAAAACATTGATATACCCGCAAAAGTGCCGCCCGTACCCGTCGCAGCTACCCAAGCATCAATTTTTCCGTCGGTTTGTTCCCAAATTTCCGGACCGGTTGTCTCGAAATGAGCTTGGCGATTGGCTAAATTGTCAAACTGATTTGCCCAGACGGCATTCTCCATTTCCGCAGCCAATCTTCCCGACAGTTTGACATAATTATTCGGGTCTTTGTAAGGAACAGCAGGAACAGTCCGAACTTCGGCGCCCAAGGTTTTCAAAGCATCGATTTTTTCTTGTGATTGGGTATCAGGAATCACAATCAAACACTTGTAACCTTTAGCGTTGCAAATGTGTGCTAAACCGATGCCCGTATTGCCGGCAGTGCCTTCAACAACAGTTCCCCCCGGTTTCAGCAAGCCTTTTTCTTCAGCGTCTTTGATGATGTACAAAGCAGCCCGGTCTTTGACGGAACCGCCGGGATTGAGAAACTCTGCTTTGCCGAGAATTTCGCAGCCGGTTTCATCGCTGAAGCTGTTTAATCGAATTAGTGGTGTGTTACCGATTGTGCCTACAAAGCCGTTTTTGATATCCATATTTTTTGATTGTTTCTATACTATATAATTCTGACAATAACTTTGATATTTCGTGCTAGCAGTTTACCAAATTTTGCTCATATTTAGCACAAATCCCGGCAAAACTGGGTCGCCACTGACTGTCACCGGATTCTCCAAGCATTCCTCTGGCAAACTGGGACGGTAGATGTAGACTCTGCGATTTTTGCGGTCAATCAGCCAGCCTAACTGCACTCCTGGTTCCCTCATATATTCTTGCATCTTTTCTTGTAGCGACTTAAGATTGTCAGACGCAGACCTGAGTTCTACTACAAAATCTGGGCAAATCGGGGCAAATTTTTGCTTTTGTTCGGGTGACAAAGCATTCCATCTTTCCAGTTTAATCCAAGCAGCGTCAGGCGACTTTTCTGCACCTGTTGACAAAGTAAATCCTGTACTGGAAGTAAATGCTAAGCCTGTACCATTTTGTTCAGCCCAAACCCACAGCGGCCCAAATATATTGCCTTCTCGATTTCCCGTCTCCGAACCAGTAGGCGGCATAATTAGCAGTTCTCCCGATTTGTTGCGTTCAATCCGTAATTCACTATTGATTTGACAGAACTCGAAAAACTCGTCCTCTGTCATTTGCAATTTTGGCGGTACTCGCAACACGATTGTTGGTGACAGCATTTTGCGTTTCCTCTAATTTCAATTGTTCAGACAATAGGATAATTTTTGGGTTCGTAGTGAGGACTTCAGTCCTCAAAAAAGAGGATTGAGGACTTTAGTCCTCACTACGAACCAGTCGGTAAATTTAACTTATTTATTCGGTTGAGGAGTCATCCGCAAATAAGGCTTAACTGGCGTGTAGCCTTTGGGAAATTTCTCTGCCAACTCTTTCGGGTCGGTAATCGAAGGTACGATGACGCAATCGTCGCCGTCTTTCCAGTCAACTGGAGTCGCAACGCTGTATTTGTCAGTAAGTTGCAGAGAATCAATTACCCGCAAAATTTCGCCAAAATTCCGACCAGTGCTCGCTGGATAAGTAATGCTCAAACGCAATTTCTTCTCCGGGTCAATCACGAATACTGTGCGAATTGTTAAGTTGTTCAGCGAGTTAGGATGAATCATGTCGTAAATGTCGGAAACTTTACGATCGCCATCTGCTAAAATTGGATAATTGAGAGTAACTTTTTGAGTTTCCTCAATATCTTTAATCCAGCCCATGTGAGAATCCACATCATCGACGCTGAGGGCAATGGTTTTGACGCCACGCTTGTCAAATTCAGACTTGAGACGGGCCACTGCACCGAGTTCGGTGGTGCACACTGGAGTATAGTCTTTCGGGTGGGAAAACAATACCACCCAGCTATCGCCGGCCCAGTCGTAGAAGTTGATTTCCCCTTCAGACGAGGCTTGGGTAAAGTTGGGAACTGTATCGCCTAATCGCAGTGACATAACTGGTTTCCTCTAATTTTATTTAACGACGGTTCTCTATCATCCCATAAGTGCCCGGTTTCTCGATCGCACTGTAAATGATTTTAAACTTTTTGGTCGATCGCCGACCAATACCATTACTGTAATATATATGAGAGTTTTACCCTAAATTTTGTTGCTATGCTGTACTTTTTGCTGAAGACAATACAGCCTGTTTTAGTTCCCGTGTGTTGTGTCTGTGCCTGGGGTTTAGTTTTTTTGGTGTGTTCGAGTGTCGGGCGTGCTGTCGGCGACTCAATGCACAGAGCTCAGCGGATGCACCAAATTCCTTGTGCTAACTGCGTGTTTTTCACTGGCGACTACCACCTCAAGTGTCCCGTTCAACCTACAATAGCTCTATCTGAAGATGCGATCGACTGTTGTGATTATCGATCGCATTCGGGAACTTACGGTTAAAAAAATCAGCCGTCGCTTGACATATTTCTTAACATTTCTCGCTATTTCGATTAAACTTAAGTTGCGATCGAGAGATTTTCAGGAGTGTATAAAGAATGATAGTTCAAAAGCTAAACGGTTGCGACGAGTTTATAGCGGGTGACGGTACTCAACTGCGAGAATTGCTGCATCCAGACAAACAAGCTGTCGAGTTGCGTTACAGTTTAGCCCACGCCACCTTGCCACCGGGAGAAACTTCCGCGCTGCACTCCCTGACCACTTCTGAAGTTTACTACATCATCAGTGGCGTTGGGGAGATGCACATCGACGATGACACTCAATTGGTGGAAGTCGGAGATGCGATTTACATTCCGCCAAACGCCAAACAGTTTATTTACAATTGCGGCACAGAACCGCTAATATTTATTTGTATCGTCGATCCGGCGTGGCGAAAGGAAGACGAGACAATTTTTCAGTAAGGTGTCGAAAAATCTGTTTTAACAATAATAGCTTTAACAATAACAGCACCCAGCCATATGTACCGAGTGATTTCCTCTTTTTGCAACTTCGATGCGGAGTTGCAAAAATCCTAGGATTCACTTGCATTGCTCCCCTCTAATTAGTTGAGGAAGTATCAGCTTTGTTGGTGGGTGCTGTTATTGATTTTTGATGAGACAGATGTGAGATTAAACAGCGTTTTACTCCTTTGATTCTATTTTGAACTTCGCTGTGATATCTAGATGTTGCATCTGTCGGAAAAGCTTTTTGTTTGCTTCATGTTATTAATCTACCACCTTTTTCTAGAAGTGCAAGCACCTGCAACTAAACTTTACAGATGAAGGAAGACGGAAGTTCGGCAACGAGCAATGTACGGGATGTAACGGATGTCGGGGAGAAGGAAGACGGAAGAGGGAAGACGGAAGACAATCTTCTATGGGTAGAGATATTGAGGAGGAATTATGAAGTTAAATGAAGCATCGAGCTTTCTGAATGGGCGGCTAAAATAGTACAGTTCGGCTATGGCTGCTACTACGAGAAACAGAGATAATATTTGTATGAAAAAAACCAAACTCATCAAACTGTGCGCTTTATCGCTGAGCATTTTCCTGCTGTGTAGCAGTATCGTGACAGCGGAACCGATTGCGAAGCCTCAACCGCAGCAGACTTACACTAACCAAGAGATTCTGCAACAGTTGGTGAAGGCGAAAGTCGTGTATCTGGGAGAAACCCACGATAGCGTTGCCGACCACCAAGCTCAACGGGCGATTGTTCGAGAAATGCAGCGGCAAAATCGTAAAATTGCGATCGCGATGGAGATGTTTCAGCGTCCGTTCCAAAGTGCGATCGACAACTACTTAGCTGGTAAACTGACAGAAGAGCAATTAGTCGAGCAAACAGAGTACGATCGCAGATGGCGTTTTCCCTGGGAATATTACGCCCCATTTTTGCGGTTTGCCAAAGAAAACAAATTGCCAGTCCTAGCCTTAAATACACCATCGGAAGTAACGAGAAAAGTTGCCTCTCAAGGCTTAGAAAGCCTCACAGCAGAGGACAAAAAATATATTCCGCCAATTTCCGAAATTCGCACCGACAACGCCGAATACAGGCAAATGCTGCTCGAAGTTTTCCAACAGCACCAAAAGGCTGCACAGGGAAATAGTACGGCCTTTGAAAGATTTTTGCAAGCTCAAGTTTTGTGGGATGAAACTATGGCGGAAAAAATCGCTGAATTTGTCAAAGCTAACCCGGATTATCAAGTTGTGGTGTTGGCGGGGAAAGGACATATTATGTTCGGTTACGGAATTCCCAGCCGCGTCGAGAGGCGCTTGGGAGTCGGAAATGTAAAAATGCGATCGGTTTTATTCAGTTCAGCTACAGATACTCCTTTGTCTGCAAGCAAACCCATGGCTGACTTTGTTTGGAAGCACTTGGAATAGTACAATTTTACTCGCAAGCAATAATCGGGAACAGTCAATGACAAACACACCAAAAATACTTGCATTTGCCGGAAGTACCCGGGAAGCGTCCTACAACAAACTGCTGGTAAAAGTTGCGGCTGCTGGGGCTAGGGCGGCGGGCGCAGAAGTTACTTATGTAGATTTGCGGGATTTGCCGATGCCACTATTTGATGAAGATTTGGAAGCAAAAGAAGGAATACCAGAAAATGCCCGGAAGTTGAAGGAATTGATGGTAGCACATCACGGGTTTTTGATAGCTTCCCCGGAGTATAACAGTTCGGTTACGGCTTTGTTGAAAAATGCGATCGACTGGGTATCGCGCCCAGCCCCGGGAGAACCAGGATTGGTGGCATTTACTGACAAAGTAGCGGTAATTATGAGCGCTTCCCCTGGCGGATTTGGCGGTATGCGGGGATTGGTGCATTTGCGATCGATCCTAGGTAATATTAACGTGTTCGTACTCCCGGATCAGAAAGCCATTCCCCAAGCTTTTCAAGCATTTAATGCTGATGGTACGATGAAAGATCCCAAACAGCAGGAGTCTGTGGAGAATCTCGGCGCTAAGTTGTCTAATGTGCTGTCGAAATTAATCGCGTGAGGTGATTAATTAATTTTGCAGTAGGGACGCAACAATGTTGTGTCCCAATCTCAGTATCTGTGATTTTGCTGGCTGCATCAAGTGAGATTCATAGAATAAAACCCTTGAAATGGCATCATTAAAATTCCCAATATCCGACTAATTTCATTAACAAAAAAGTCTCGCTTGTCAATATAAATTGTACTGCCATTCAACTTAAGAAACTTCCAATCAGTACCTGTAGTCACAGCCCCATAAATACTGGCAATTTGCTCTCCGCTGCGCTGATTAAATAATTGGGCGGCTACCATTTCTGCAATACACTGACCCAAACCAGATTTAATACTTTCATTCTTAGCCTCTGTGAGAGTAATGACGGGGGCGCGAATTTCATAGGAATCCTTTGATGCAGTGAGAATATAATCGCAATAGCCGTTCAAACCTGCTTCTAAATCTACATTGAATTCTGAACCCGAGAAAAAACCAACTTGAAAATCAAATTGCCGCCTGACTTCCAATAATATTGGGGCAATAATTAACTCAGCGCGAGCCTTTTCGGTATTAATTGCCGTAGCTAAGGACAGGTTTTCAGTTAAAGTAGTTTGCAAATAGGAACTTGGCTGTACCTCCGGGATATCGCCAAACAAATCTAAAGGTTCTTCTACGGTTAAATTAAAAGATTCTCTAACTTTCGCTAAAGTTGTAAAATCGCTGTATGCCACAGGTTGACCTCATTGCTCGATTTTGGCGATCGCATTCTCAAATTGCTACAATCATAGTTGATTGCCTGTTATCCTCACCCCCAAATTAACATGACATTCACCGGAGATCCAAATTCAGCACCTGTTTTGCCAACAGCCGCAGAAGCAGCGGTTGCCAAAACCAGCAGCCGCGCCTTAGAATCGCACTTAGAAAATCATCCGTCTGGCGAATCCCTGAAATTGATATTAGATGAAAAAGAGGGCAAAACAATTGACATACCTGCCGCCGCGTTGCCACTGCTGTTAGCGATTTTGCAACAAACAAGTAGCGGCAATACTGTCAAGCTAACTCCAATTACTAAAGAACTTCATATTTATCAAGCAGCCGACATTCTGGGAGTTTCGGATAAATATATGCGGGAGTTGCTGGATGCTGGAAAAATCCCTTACAAGACAGTCAGGAACAGTCGCCGGATACGTTACGAAGATTTAATGGACTATAAAAAACAAAGTTACAAAGAAAGCAGTAAAATTATGGATATGCTTGTAGCTGAATCAGAAGCACTCGGTTTGTACCATTAAAATATGGCAACTTTAACTGTTATTTACGATGCTAATGTTTTGTATTCGGCATCTCTTCGTGACTTGTTTGTAGAGTTGGCAACTACCGACATAATTGAGGCACGTTGGACTGAAGAAATTCACGAGGAGTGGATGAGAAATTTACTTATAAACCGTCCCGATCTAAAATTTGAACAAGTTTACCGAACCAAAAACTTGATGAATGCAAATGTTGAAAATTGTTTGGTACAAGACTATGAGGCAATTATACAAGAATTAAAACTTCCCGATCCGGGCGATCGCCATGTCCTCGCTGCGGCAATTCACTCTCGTTCTAAGTTTATTATTACTTTCAATCTCCGAGATTTTCCCGAAGAAGTTCTTGCGCCTTACGACATTTTAGCGCAGCATCCAGATGATTTTATTTTACACTTGCTTGACCTCAACTGGCAAACAGTATGCAAAGCGGCAGAAAAGCAAAGAATCAGGCTCAAAAATCCGCCAAAAACGCCTGACGAGTATTTGCAAACGCTGGTAGAATTGGGACTGCCGCTGTCAGCAACTCGGATGCGAGAATTGTGTTATGCTGATTAGCCCGATCGCCTACTAAAAATTTATTTAACAGAGATAATAGCGGCTAGGAAGCATACCACCAATTGTACCAGTACCGCATCACCCGATCGACCTAAAAGAAAACCACCCGATCGCACATTGGCACACATAGGCTAGAACAAGCATAATTTAACCATCGGTCATCGGTCGGTTATACTTGTCACAAACAGTATGGCAGGCGTGGGAGACTCCTCCGTCACACCTGCCATGCAGTTTTATTTAATATTAGACAAGATTGCAAAATAATTTTATGCTATAATGAAGGGTTTGGCTTAAGTGGAGCAGATTGCAGGTTAGATCGGCACTTTAAAATTATGAGTTAGCTCTCAGGTCTAAAACTCAAAGCCTTTAATTGTAACTCCGTGATTTTTTTTGCAACAGGTCTAATATGTTCCAGGATAGCGGTCAGTCCATATTTTATGTTCATTAAGATATTCCTGATTTGAAAGGCTTCTCCCGCAACAGTGAGTTTTTTTTCGTTTGTAGCAGCAATTAACGAAAACAACATCTTGAGATACAAATTCAAGCTTGCTCGCGGTATTGTAAACCCGTAAATTTACTAGATTTCTTTGCCCAAATAACTCAATATTTTAAAAGTCTAAGTAATTCTATTTACGCCCCGCTTAAAGTTAGGTTGGTAAAGGTTATTATTTGTTTCCCTTTCTCGACTTTCTCCACAAGTGGACTGCTCCCAATCCCAAAAAGGTCAAAAATGAGGCGAAGGGGGAGGAGTTCTCCGGTACGGGAGTAGGAGGAGATTCGTTAATTTCTAAGGTCACAAGCCCCTCTCCTGAAATAGTTCCATTTCGGGCTTCGGTTATATTGTCAGTTGGGCGAGCATCGGGTATACTGGGCGGCGGGTTGCAGGGGCTAAAAAGCAACTAGATCTGATTCTATCAATCGCTCCGACGATCTATGAAACATCGAAATATAGAGCCTGTATTTTTGGCGATCGCCAAAATTAGTTGACGTGCCATCAGATCGGATGCCTTTTAATATTGTATCTTCATTCTATGCAACTTCATGTAAAATTGGTATTATGGACGATGTATTTTCAGTTTAATGAACAAATACCAGAGGTAAATCAACATAATAGAATCTGTCAAAATTAGCAAAAATAAAACCACCATAGCGGACTGGCGATTAACTCCTGGTTACTTGCATGAAGGTAGGTTAGATTTTGAATCAGCACATATTTTGTTAGGGTATTTCTTGGCAGATAGAAATTCTCTAAATCCACCGGGAGAAAAAGAATTATTTGCTGAAGATGGCATTTTTGAATGGGGACACGCCCAGCCTCTAGAAAAAGTCATAAATTCACGGGAAGATGTGGAGTTTCTGCTCAAAAATCCTAATTTGTTGCGGAACTGTATAACCATTATTGAACCGTGGGAACACGTAGGCGTTAACACTCTCGGAGAAGATGTTCGGGCTTCCAAAAACGTTGCCTACATTGCTCAAAAAGTTGCCGATATCGACTCAGTATTATTGCCAGTTTGGTCAACGGGAATCATCGATCCAGAAATAATTGTTCCGGCAATTACCTGCGGTTATGCCGTAGTAGTGGAAGGAGGCGATCCATCGACATACGATGAATCGACTTGGACAAGTCCAGCCTGTCCGCGAGAGGATATGTTTGCATTAGTGGAAAAATTGCTGATTTCGCGATCGCCCACGAGTGCCCCGGCAATATTCATCTGTGTAGGCCACCAACTGGCTGCTGAAGGTAACATAGGACTGATTCGTCGTGCAGTCAAAGAAGTCCTGGGGATGACATCTTTGAATGGCGATCGCTCAGGTATTGCTCTGAGATCGTTGCAAGAGGTTGCAGGGCGCATCGAAGCAATAGGTAAGACTCTTCAAGTTAAAAAACGTGATGGGCGGGTTGTTGCCCAGGGCTGGAACGATCGGCATTTTGCGGTGACGCGCAATGAATCGAAGGAAGTTGGCGATCGCGTGTTGTTACCCTATCAGTCTCCAGACGGCGATGCCTTAGATATTCCTTGGGAACTCATCCATGCCCACTCTGTAACAGCAGATGCACATGAAGGTGTCATTGACACGACGATTCAATACGAGCATGAAGTATCAATTTCGATGTTTCACTCAGATGAAGTCAACTCGATGATTGTTGTGGGATGGGCGTCCCGCCCGTCCTTTCTGCACGGGCGGGACGCCCATCCCACAAATTTGCTTAAGTTATTTAATTTCTATTCCTAACTGGGCTTACCGAAGTATTCATGACGCCCTTATTCCTTATCGGCATTTGATAGCTGGAAGTCCTCTGTCATGGCTGATACAACTGCCTGATTCTGTGGAAATTCTTTGTTCGACAGCAGCTAATGGCGAAATAGTTACAGAATGTTCGGCTACGTGCATTAACTACAAAGACTTTGAAGCCAAAAAAATTCGACGTTCTTTTACTTGCCAGTTCCATCCAGAATTGCTGTCAGATTTGCGTGCGATCGGTAACAGCGAAGCTCCATCATATGCAACTTTGAAGAATGATGATGGTGTCCGCTTATTTGTACGACTACTGTATGCAGGTATGCAAGAGTAATGCTGTTAGCTTGCTGTCTTTTGGGAGATGAAGATGACAATTGAACTGAAACTATAGCCTTTCAAGCGAAAGATGATGTATGCTAAGTTATGCTACAACCCTTACACCACCAACCTTTTCAGATCAAGATTCGTCCGCGAATCAATGTGAGAAAGGCTATATCACAGCAACAGATCATCTTTTGAGCGTTCAATCACTTATTTTGAATTGAGCGCTCATCAGATACACTAGATGTTCGCTCACAATTCAAAACTATCGATCGACCCCTGCCAGTTTTTCTGCTGGAGCCGATCGCAAATTTTCACTTTTTGATTCGCCAAATATTGCTGAAATTCGGGTTTTTCAATGTCGCTGCGCCACAGGATAGCAGCATCTTCTCCTGTGTCTGCGTAGTATCGCTTTCGCCGTCCTGCTTCCTTAAAGCCAAATTTGTGGTACAGAGACAGTGCGACTAAATTAGAGGCTCGCACTTCTAAAGTTGCCCTTTCTAACTGTCTGCGGTGTGCCGATTTTAGCAAAGTCCAAAGCAGAGCTTGTCCCAAACCCTGACCTTGAAAGCGCGGATCGATCGCCAAAATGGTAATGTGAGCTTCTTCTAAAATTACCCACAGACAACCGATACCGATGAGCATTGGGGGAACTTGTAGGGGCGGTGGATGGTGCGTGCGGGCCCGAATCTGTAGGAGCGGTGGATGGTGCGTACCCGCCTGGTTGTGAGCTGATTCAGAACCCTCAGTTTCCCATGTCCACAAACCCAGTAAATCGCTATTAGGACTGTCTAACTCGCGCCTGTAGCCTTCGATCGTCCAAAGTCCGCCAAAACAGAGGCGATCGAGCTCTACTGCACTGTTGAGGTGTTCGGCGGCGAGATGTTTGATTCCGAGAAAAGGCACAGGGGATTTTAGATTTAATAATTACTCAAAAGCATCAATCTGGGCGCTGATGACCCAATTGCTTGCCGTCAATTGTACACTGGAGAACACAGTAAGGATAGTTATTGCGCGATGGTATTAACTCAATCTATCGAAAAAGTGGAATCTGGACTTCAGTATCTGTCTAAGTCTCAAGAACCCAGGGAAAGTCGATCGCCCAATCAAGAGCTTTTACCGCTGACAGCCAGCGTCAACAGTAAGAATCATTTGGAAATAGGAGGCTGCGACGTAACAGACTTGGTAGAGAAATTTGGCTCGCCACTGTACATCTTAGATGAAGAAACGCTGCGGGCGACCAGCCGCCAGTACCGAGAGGCTTTTAAGCGGTACTATCCGGGCGAATCTCAAGTGATCTATGCTTCTAAGGCTTGGAGTTGTTTGGCTGTTTGCGCGATCGCGGCTTCCGAGGGCTTAGGCATAGATGTGGTATCTGCCGGAGAAATTAAGACAGCACTAAAAGCTGGCGTGAATCCAGAAAAAATTTACTTTCACGGGAATAACAAATCCCGCGAGGAAATCGAACTAGCTGTCACCAGTGGCTGCACAATCATTGCAGATAATTTGTGGGATTTAGACAATCTCGCAGAGTTGGCAAAATTGGGTGTCAGTCACAAAGCCGGTGAGCGGATACGAGTTATGGTCAGGTTTACGCCTGGAATTGAGTGTCACACTCACGACTACATTAAAACTGGTCAAATCGACAGTAAATTTGGATTCGATCCCAACTCCCTCAAGGATGTTTTCATTTACCTCAGCAAGCAGCCGTCTTTATCCTGCGTCGGATTACACGCTCACATTGGCTCTCAGATTTTTGAAGTGAAACCCCACCACGATTTAGCAGATGTGATCGTTAAGGCTTTCAAAGCAGCAATTGGGCACGGGTTGAAGCCGACAGAAATTAATATTGGCGGTGGGTTGGGTATTCGCTATACTGAATCCGACGATCCTCCAAGCATAGATGATTGGGCTAAGACAGTCTGCGACGCAATGGTAGCAGCTTGCAACAATAATGAGAAGTTGCCATTACCGAAATTGCTTTGCGAACCGGGTCGATCGCTCGTGGGTTCAGCCTGCGTCACCGCTTATACGGTGGGCGCTAAAAAAGTCATTCCAGGAATCCGGACGTATTTATCGGTAGATGGCGGTATGTCGGACAATCCCCGTCCAATTACCTACCAATCAGTTTATCGAGTCCTCGCAGCCAACAAAATGTCTGCTGAGTTAACGGAAACAGTGACAGTTGCTGGCAAACACTGCGAATCAGGCGATATTCTGATTAAAGATGCTAAGTTGCCAGAGTGTCAGTCGGGAGATATTCTCGTCGTTACGGCTACAGGGGCATACAATTACAGCATGGCTTCTAACTACAACCGAGTCCCCAGACCGGCGGCGGTTTTGGTGAAAGATGGGAAAGTTGACACGATCGTAGAGCGGGAAACTGACGAGGATTTGCTGAGGTTCGATCGCCTTCCTGAAAGACTCGGAACTAAAAAGTAAGAAGTAAAACATAAAAAGTAAAAAGTAAGATGATTCATTGGGATTTCTTGATGATTGTTTTTAAACTTTTTACTTTTGGCTTGTTCAGTCACGCGATTGGAATAACAACTGTTCATGGTTCACGGGTTCGAGTGCATCATAGTTCGCGGTTCACAGGCGGTAAGGTTCGATGAACCATGAACAATCAACAATCTGGCTATGACTTTGGCCTCATTCAGTCCTTATTGATTCAGGCGATCGATATTGGACTGGTATTTGCCCTTGCGTATTTGGTGCTCGTCATTGTCGGGGAGCGCCGGACGCTTTGGATGGTAAGGGGATTTATTATTTTGATGCTGGCGGCGGCGGTGAGTAACTGGGCTGGATTGAGGCTGTTGCACGTGGCGCTCAACAGCTTGGTAACGGGTTCTGCTGTGGCAATGGCGGTAATATTACAGTCGGAGTTTCGCCGATTTCTGGAACAATTGGGTCGGGGGGAAATTATACAATTATTTGGACGCGATCGCCGACCAACTCCCGAACCCGACAGCGTAATAGATGAAATTGTGGACGCAGTAAAAGAACTTTCGCAAAACCGCACGGGCGCTTTATTAATTGTAGAAACAGATTCTCCGATCGACGATCGGGATTTTTCAGTTCCGGGAGTGAAGCTAAATGCGGAAGTCTCTAAGGAATTGTTGCAGACTATCTTTCAACCGCAAACTTTGCTGCATGATGGGGCTGTTTTGATTCGGGCTTCGCGGATCGTGTCGGCTGGGGTAATTTTGCCTTTGTCCGATCGCAGCGCCTCGCGGCAGTTGGGAACCCGCCACCGGGCGGCGATGGGGATTACGGAACGGGTGCAAGCTTGCGTGTGCGTCGTGGTGTCGGAGGAAACCGGTTCGATTTCTCTGGCGCAGATGGGAACTTTAAATCGACCTTTGACTAGCAGCAAACTTAAGGAATTGCTAGAAGCAAAGCTGTTTCCGTCGGAAGGAGAAAGAGTGGTGACTCCAATTCCGATCGGCAATCTCGGACGGCAGATAGGATTGAAGGGAGTGACACTGTTAAAACGGATACTGCGCCGTTAGTCGGGTAATCGGGAGAAACCATGAGTCAAGGAATTTGCTTGGAAAAGTTGCCTGCGGATCTACAACAAGAACTACTGCCTAAGCACATAGCAGTGATTATGGACGGAAACGGGCGCTGGGCTAAGAATAAGGGGTTGCCACGGATTGCGGGGCACCGCCGAGGAGCTAGCGCTCTCAAAGAACTGCTGCGCTGCTGCAAAGATTGGGGAATTCCAGCTTTAACAGCCTATGCTTTTTCGACGGAGAATTGGGGCCGGCCGGCCGGGGAGGTGGATTTTTTGATGAGTTTGTTTGAGGGCAAGCTGCGGCAAGAATTGCGCGAGATGGTGGACGAGGACGTGCAAATTCAATTTATGGGGAATTTGCAGGCTTTGCCGAAGTCTTTGCAGGCGGAAATCGAGCGCTCTGTGACGGCTACTCAGCACAATCGGGGGATTTTGTTTCGGGTGGCGACGAATTACGGTGGCCGCCAGGAGATTGTACAGGCTTGTCGGGCGATCGCCACTCAGGTACAAGAGGGCAAGTTGCAGCCAGAGGAGATTGATGAGGTTTTATTTAAACGCTATTTGTATACTGCTGATGTTTGCGATCCGGATTTGCTGATTCGGACGAGCGGGGAAATGCGGCTGAGCAATTTTCTGCTGTGGCAAATGGCTTATTCGGAAATTTACATTACTGAGACGCTGTGGCCGGATTTCGATCGATCGGAGTTTCACCGCGCTTTGTCTGATTATCAGCAGCGCAGCCGCCGATTTGGCAAAGTGTAACGATTTTGGATTTTGGATTTTGGATTTTGGATTTTAGATTAATTTTTCAGTTGCCAATTAGGTATTGATTCTGAAGTATATTCCTCAATCTAAAATCTAAAAACGATTTTGGATTTTGGATTTTAGATTTTAGATTAATTTTTCAGTTGCCAATTAGGTATTGATTCTGAAGTATATTCCTCAATCTAAAATCTAAAATCGCCAATCTAAAATCAAATTAGGGGCCTGAGAAAACGGCATCTTCAATGTCGTGACGCGAGAGCGAGTATTTGAAGGCTCGCTGAATGTCTTGGCCGTCGGCTCCGGCGTCAATATAGCGGATAGTGAGTTGATCGATATCGAGGGAGAGTTCTGCTTTCCAGGTTGGTCGATCGATCTGCCAGCAGTGGAGTTCTCGCCGATCTTGCTCGCAGCCGCGGCTTTTTAGCCACTGTTCGATTTCTGGGAGTGGATGGCTGTACAAAGGAGTGTCAGCGGAAGGAAGAGTCATGAGCAATTGGGAATGGGGAATGGGGAATGGGGAATTGGGAATTGGGAATTGGGAATTGGGAAAACTGTAGTTAATCTTTAATTTAGAACTTTTAGTTGTCAATTGCCACGAATTAAGCCGATCGCGATCGCCAGTACCAAGCATCCGACTAAAGTAGCCCCCATGATAAATAGAGCGAATATTTCGCCGGGGGACAGAGGGCGATCCGTGGGATCTAGGTAAGCCGAGTTAGAAGTTTTTTTACTCGATCCCGAAACCGGAGTGTTGAAGCCCGGGGGCGACTGAATCACATTCAGGCGAGAATAACCTATTTTGAGGTCGTAGGCGAGGCGGCGTTCTGGGTTGCTGAGGGTGGCGTAGGCGTTATTGAGCTGTTGAAATTTGGCGGTGGCGACTGCGGGTGGCAAGTCGGTAGTATCGGGATGGTAGAGTTTGCTCAGTTCCCGGTACGATCGCCGAATTTCGATCGCGGAGGCTGAAGGATGCAGCCCTAACAAGCCGTAATGACTGGAACCCAAGGGGGTTTTTCCGGGTTTTTTCTGACTTTTGTTTTTCGCAGTTGCCTCGTTTCCTGCCACCGAAGCCCCTCTCTGCCGATTGTTGATAATATTTGATTATTTTACCCCAGAGTTGAGTGTAGCGCCAGTGTTTGCCAGAGCGATGGGTTGAGTGCGGGCGATAAATCGTGGCAAGTAACCTCAAACCCAGCACCAAGATATTCGTGCCGTCCGCTTTATCGATAACGTTTATTCTTTAAAGCGTCTCCTCTTTTGAACGCAAAACTTTTAAGCTGTGCGGAAGCCAAAAAGATGCAAACGCAGAATGCTGTACACAGAAATCCACCCAATAAGGCTGTATGCCAGGGCAAATGACCTTTTCGCGTGAGTTGACTGTAAATCATCATTAATGGCGATCCTAATGCGCCAAATAGCCCAAGATAGTATCCCAAGTCACCTATACGCCAAAGCAATCCCAAGAACCAACTTTGCTTGCGTAGTTCTTCATATTCAGGATAGTCTAGTGACATTACAAATCCACTCCCTGTGCCTAATTAATTTAAACTATGAATCTACCCGCAAATTCTGCACATCCTCAACGCTAATCCCGGTAACTTGGGCGATTGCGCCATTATCTAGCTGTGAGAGTAATTGTTGGGCGATCGCTAGCGTTTCTTCTCGTTTTCTTTGTTCTCTTGCTGCCTGTATTCCTGCCTGTCTTGCTTCTTCAACAGCTTTAATAATTGCTCCCTGTTGGTCGTGAATAAACTGTTCCTTGCGTTCGTAAACTTCTACTTCTTCCCGACTTAACCGGGCTTGATTGGCAAGATCGAATGCTTTGTGGATTTCCGGTACGCTATCGATTGTTTCGGGAACTTCTGAGAGCATTCTGGCATATTTCATGAAATATATCCATTTATCTGTCAAAGTTTCTAGTTGACTTGCTTCTTTATGGAATTTAGGTAATTCTATAAACACTAAATTCATGGCATCTTCGGGATAGTTTAAATTGCTTTCAACTTCTTTATACACAAATCTCGAAATTAAGTTAGGGCTGTTGCGAAACATTTCAAAATCTGTAATGGTTAAAGCTATTAATGGCTTGAGCATTCGATAGCCTTCTCCTCTTTGCAATTGAAATGCGTAGGTTGTGGCTGCATTGTACAATACCCGATTGCCAGAATATTGAACGTTGAGAACTAGAATTTCAATAATGACTAAGGTACCATCGTCTAGTTTGGCTGTGACATCGAGGTAAGTATCTTTTAAATCTGCAAGTTGCCTCGGCAGATTTGGGTTGATTATTTCTAAGTCTTCGATGGTGGAATTTCCTTCATAAATTAAGGCGTTAAGAAAGCTAATTAGAATCTCTTTGCTTTCTGAGGAGCCAAAGATTTTTTTGAAGGCGTATTTGGTTTTTGGGTTGATAAATATCATGGCTTTAATTTTGTAGTAGTGATTCAATCAGTGAGGCGTAGTTTGTTGGAATATTTAGGAATCGCCCCGCAAATTTTGCACGTCCTCAACGGTAAGCCCTGTAACTTGGCTGATTTTGTCATTATCTAGCTGTGAAAGTAATTGTCGGGCGATCGCCAGCTTTTCTTCTCGCTTTCCTTGTTCTATGCCTTGTTCTATGCCTTGTTCTATGCCTTGTTTTATGCCTTGTTTTATGCCTTCGTTAAGCGACTTAATAATTGCTCCCTGTTGGTCATAAATAAACTGTTCTCTTTTGTCTAAATCTGCCACTTCCTCTCGGCTCAACTTGGCTTGATTCGCAATGTTAAAAGCTTCATGTATTTCTGGTATACTATCCATTGTTTCTGGGACTGATGTCAGACTTCTCGCATTTTTCATGAAATAAATCCATTTATCTGCTAAAGTTTCAAGTTCCTCCTCTCCTTTGATAAATTTCGGCAATTCTACAAATACTAAATCTAGCTCATTTTCGGGATATGTAAAGTTTTTATTGACTTCTTTTAACACAAATCTCGAAATAAATTCTGCATTCTCAGGAAACATCTCAAAGTCAGTAATTGTCAAAGCAATTACTGGCTTCAATAGTCGATAGCCTTGGGCTGCTTCCAATTGAAAAGCATAGGTTTTAGCTGCATTGTAAAAAACCCGCTTGCCAAAAGACTGGACGTTGAGCACTTGCATTTCAATGATTACTAAAGTGCCGTCGCTGAGTTTGGCTTTCACATCGAGATAACTATCTTTTAAGCCTTCTAGTTTGGGAGGCAGATTCGGGTTAATAATTTCTAAGTCTTCGATGGTGGAATTTCCTTCATAAATTAAGGCGTTGAGAAAGCTAATTAGAATCTCTTTGCTTTGTGAGGAACCGAAGATTTTTTTGAAGGCGTAATCGGTTTTCGGGTTGATAAATATCATAGTAGTCAGATTTAGTTTTAAGGTTATCGGTTTGGTGGCGAAGCAACAGGATTTGAGAGCGGTCAAACGGCAGATTTTGTTTCAGGTAATGGCTTGACATTTTCTGGCAAATGTGAGTTGCCGATCGCCAGCACGGGCTCATCGTCCCTGTGTTCGTCATCGATCGGCAGTTGGCAAGAAATCAATTCTGTGACGATCCGATCGCCCAAAACATCTTCCCAATCCTGCAACTGTTCCCTGGCTTTGATCGGCTCGTTGACAGCAACATCTACGCCCATTTGTTGGAGGTTGAGGCTGTGGGCTGTCGATCGACGATTCACAAACTCCACCAACCAAACACTCAATCCCACTGCGGCCATCAAAGGCAATACAATCCGATAATCGCGGGTTAATTCAAACATCAATAGAATGGCTGTCAGCGGTGCTCTAGCGCTACCTGCGAGGACGGCGGCCATGCCCACCATTGCGTAGGCGGCAGGGCCTGCGACTCGATCGCTCAATGCCGGGATCATTTCCAAAAAGATGCCATAAGCCGAACCCAACGAAGCTCCCAAAAACATCGCCGGGGCGAAGATACCACCCACTAAACCGCTACCGAGGCTGATAGCTGTCACCGCCAGTTTGACGAATAGCAGCAACAGCAGCAAAGACAAGGAAAATTTGACATCTTGGAGCATTGCTTGGACTGTTTCGTAGCCCACACCCAAAATTTGAGGCAATTGCAGGGCGACTAAACCGACGATCGCACCGCCGATGACGGGATGAAGCGGCCGGGGCAGTCGTCCCAGCCAAGCAAATCCTCGGGTTTTTCCTTGAAAACAGCGATCGGCCAATTGAATTGCTTCTGTATAAGCTAAGGACACACAGCTTGCCAAAAGTCCCAATCCCATGTAAAGAGGCAGTTCTAGAGGACTGCGGACATCGTAGATTGGCAAAGCAAAGGCCGGCTGAGCTCCCAAACAAATTTGAGCGATCAGCGCCGAAACTACGGCGGAGAGCAAGACAACGCTGACTGACGAAGTGGCGAAGGTGCTACCGAGTACGACTTCTAAGGCAAAAAAGACTCCGGCGATGGGAGAGTTAAACCCGGCGGATAAGCCTGCTGCTGCTCCCGCGCCGAGGAGCAAGCGCTGCCGTTCTGGGGAAAGCTGCAAGATTTGAGCTAGCAGCATTCCGAAGTTGGCGCCGATTTCCACGCTGGGGGCTTCCGGGCCGAGGGAGGCGCCGGTGCCCAGGGATACTGAGGCCGCCACCATTTTGGTGATGGGTTTGAGGGGGGAGAGTTCTTGTAGCCCACGGGTGGCGGCAATTAAGGATGACATATTGGGGCCAAAATCGCGAAACCGCCAGCGCATCAGCCCGATGATGACTCCGCCGAGGGTGGGAATGCACGCTAGAGTCCAAGATCCCGAAGAGGCGATCGCCCCCATAAAGTCTTCCAGCATCAGGCTGTGGATCAAGTGGATCAGGTAGTGAAATGTGACGACGCCTGCGCCAGTAACTCCCCCGATCACTAGGGAGAGGACGAGCAGGAGGGTTTCTGGGTTCGGATGCAGGCGGCTGAACAGCGGGCTGAGGCGGGAGGAATGCGGAGTTTCTGCGGTTGAGCCGGGCGGCAGCAGCTCCACAGGATGGGTGGCTTTCATTTAGCGGTTCATTCTTCTGTGAGAAGTTAGATAAATATTACATTTTATTTCTTATTTTCATTTTGAGTGATTTCAGAGGAATTGACAAGTTAATTAAGGCGTATTTTATGGCAGATTTTTGGGGCTGGCGGCTGGGATGGAATGACCGCTTCTGAGGGTGAGTGAATTTTAGCTGATAATTGTATGCTCAGTGACATTCAAAATTAGATAAACTGAGCGATAATCCTAATTAACTATATCTACAGTCTTATAGTTTCTGGCGATCGCATTAGAGGCTCTGCCATCTAGCAGTCTGTTTAACAGTTGACAGTTGACAGTTGACAGTTGACAGTTTGAGACCGATGTCTACCTAGAAGGAAGAGGATTGGAGTAATGAATGGTCTGATTTTAATTTCTCCCTAAAACGGAGAGGCTTTCAACCAATTCTTTCTGGTAAAATCACTGGAACTAAATGCTCTGATTTGAGATTTTAGGTCGAATAAAATATCTCAAATCGAAATTTTGTAGTGAGGACTGAAGTCCTCAGGGAATAGGACTAAAGTCCTCACTACAAACCTGTTTGATGGTGGCTGTTCGATCGCAAATATAGCAATTGCCACAGCGGTGAGGACATAAATAACCTCATGAATATAGCCGATACCCGTCAAGCATAAATGGTTTGATTCCCGTACTATGCAACTGTCAACTGTCCACTGCCAACTGTCCACTGGTATATCATATCGGTTGTTGCGCGGCCGGAATTCTGGGTTTGGGTTTGGCGATCGACATTAGCGGATCGCCGATGGTGGCCACCTTCCAGGGCGGGGATTCTAGCTGGCGGGCTGCGATTAAAAAAGGTGCCCCTCGTTTTAGGCGATCGACCATTATTTTAGGTGGAATAAATGCAGATAACAAAGGTTCGTTGACGCTGCCGACATAGGCGTAAGCACCATTTTGCAACCACCTGCCAGCAACGGTATTTGCATCATCTGGATCTGATGCTGACCAACTGTGAATCATGTGGATTGCTGCGGGAAATTTCAGTTTTGGTATATCCTCAACCAAGGCGTCGCCGTTACCGACTTGGAATGATTTGGGATAGCCTTTGGAATTCATTAATATTAAGTCAAATGTCCACGGTTTGGATGCTACTAAACTCCGCCACAATTGGAGAGTAGACTGGGGTTTTTGCACTAATTCGACATTCAAACCTATGCTTTTTAGTCCGCTAGCTACTGACTCCATTTCATATTTTCCCCAATTTCCTTCTTTTGGGTAACTGTCATACAGCATAGCTGTTTCGCTGTCGAGAAATATGGCGCACATGGCTTGATAGATCGATCGCACTTGGGAACCGTAAATCCAGCCAGCCGCGGCCCAGCGTTCACCGTTGGGATGTCGCCCCAAACCGTCGGTAACAGCCCATTGTTCGTCTTGCTTTTGGGGGGATTGATATTTTACTGCTAGTTGGCGTACAATCGTGATTGTGTCGATCGCATCTCCGAGTTGCGAGTAAAAATATCCGGTAGATTCGACAGCTTTGGTAACTGCTGTTTGCAGAGTTTTCCACTGGGCAGTATTAAGATTATCGTTGGGTTTTCCGAAGTTGCCTTCGACAAATACTAAGGGTTGGCCGCGGGCCGCTGCTAAGGCCACTGCTGCTAAACGTGCGGGGTCATTTTCAGATGTGATGACTACTCCTGGCGGTTCCCAGCCGAGTTCTCTCCATTTTGCTTTTAAGGTTTGAGTATCCGTGGCATTCCAGGCTGCTGCTGTTGCCTTCAGCATTAATTGTTGGAGTTTTTGACCTTTTGGGATCTCCTGTTTGATGCTGGGTAAACGGACAATTTCTTCGGGTTGGAAGCGCTGCAAAAACATCGGTGCATATTTTTGATCTTCGATGAGAATCGGCCAGTGTCCTTTGAAATTCCACTTTTGGATTGCGGCTAAGAATGTGGCTTCGTCGGGGACTAAAACAATGCGGTTGACTGTTGGGATGTTGTCCCGGATCAGGCCGACTCGCAGGCCTATTTGCACTGCCCAGGGTTCTTGTTTGGCTGATGGGGGGAGTTGGAAAGGTTTTTTGAGCAGGCGATCGCACCCAACAGCGATTGTTGCTATGATGGAAATAAGGGCGATCGCTAGCAATTGAAGTTTTAACTGTTTTTTCATGAGGGAAGGGAAGAGCAGCAAAAAACTCGTAGCTTGCGGGGCGGAACGCCATCGCCAACACTAGAATTTATAGGTATATTTTTATACTAATCCCGGATTTTCGAGGCATGACACAAAGAAAGATTGTAAGTGCGATCGGGATGGCGACTGTTTGGGCGATCGGCTTAGCAACTACAGGTTTAATAATTTTCGCAGCCAACGGTTCCTCAGTCAAGCATCAAGTCCGACAATTGCTTGTAACGAGAGAATGCCGCAGGTGCAATCTTTCCGGGGCTAATTTGAGTGCTGTTTTTCTGGAAGGCGTCAATTTAGAAAATGCTAACCTCAAAGATGCCAATTTGTGGAGTGTCCATTTGGTAAATGCTAACTTGAAACAGGCAAATTTGGCTGGTGTTTACCTGATAAGCAGCAATTTAGTAGGGGCAAATTTGGAGGTAAGTAATTTAGAAAAGGCGTTTTTAGAAGATGCTTATTTGGGAGAGAGTAACTTGAAAAAAGCTAACTTAACAGGTGCTTTTATGAAAGGTATTTTTCTGGTTAATGCTGACTTAGAGGGGGCGAATTTGGAGGGGGCAAATCTGTGGATGGCGAATCTGGAAGGTGCTAATTTGAAGGGTGCTAATTTGAGGAATGCTTTGCTGTTGGAGACAAATTTGACCGGGGCGAATTTGAAGGGGGCGGTGATGCCTGATGGTACGCGGCATGAATGAAAGTCAGTTGATAGTTGACAATTGACAATTGACAGTTGACAGTTGACTGCTTTCGGAGTCAACTGTCAACTGTCATCAGTTATTAGTATTAATCAGGGGAAAGAGCGATTCCCTACCCTTCGGGAACGCACGCGCGTTCGGGATAGCTTCGCTCGCGCGTACCTGCAACCTTCATTTCCCGTGATTTTGTTAGGAGATGAAGGTTGTAAGTGCGATCGCCTTAACTCGACTTTACTTAGGCGGGGAACCTTCTGCAAATCTTTGAATAGCTTTTGGTGCGAAAGCAGCAGCTAAAAAAGCAGTTGTAATGTCTTTGCCAGCAGAATTATTGGTAGTTATTGCGATCGCGCCAAACACAATCGCTGCAATCAGTGCAATAAAACTCATGGCTCGCATTGCCGAGTATTGTCCATTATTCTCCTGAAAAAATTCGGCCAATCCCTCTCCATGTTCAGAAGAATTTGGTTTAGTCTCAATCATAGAAGAATGTGCCATTTGATTGACCTCCTAAATGTTTAAAAATATCTACAGTCCCCAGTCCACAACTAACAGGCGTGGATCGTACTTGCGGAGCAATTTCACAAGTTTTCTCAAATCATCAATTGTAGTAGGACACACGCATCCTATACTGCCTGGCCAGGTACGACTTTGAATCCAGTTCCAATCCCCATGAAAGCCGAATTCATCTCGACAGCCAATACCTGTTGTTTCACAACTTTCTTTAGCCTCTCGCGATTTAACCAGATATACCCATACAGGCCCGAGTCCATCTCCATCTATGGGGTGTGAAGCATTGTAATTGTCTTTACCACCAGCCCAGTCGATATCCGAAATGTAGTAGTTATCTTGTGGGATAGGTGCCCCATTATTTGGTTGACTTTCAGGATCGTCCCACATTAAAAAGCTCTGAGCACCCGGTTCACCAGAAATAACATCTAATGAATCAACAACTACATTGCCTTGTGGATCTACGAAATCGAGTTTGCACCATTCAAGTCCTTCGTAGGCATCTCTTCGTGTACGTGTGAGACGGCAGTATACACCTCCATCTATTCCAGATGAATTGACAGATACGTCTTCACGCGCACGCTTGAGAGCATTCTCTATAGCCCGTCGCGTCTCTGGACCTACCTTACCATCAACTCGGCTAAGAGCTTCGCGGGTTTGAAAAAGCTTGACTGCGCTATCAGTAATGTCAGTAAATTCGTTAGGCTGAGAACCTAAACGAAGAAATTTGAGTCCTGCTAGAGCGCAATTAAGTATGTAACAGTCTTCTCCAATATGTCGTTTCTGAAGGGTACGAGTGAACGGTAATGGTATGGGAGCAGGTTTATAGGGAAAATCTCCCTTCGGCGGTTGAGCCAAATCTTTAGGCTTTATGACAAAGCCTATTGCTACATCTATATCTGAAAAACCATCGCGCCGAAATAAAGCTTCTTCGTCGTTTCGACGATCGACCAATCCTGGGAGCGATCTTCTTGTGCCATTATCTTCACCATGTACCCAACGATCGAATTCCCTTGCTGCTCCTTGATAATTGCCTTTGTTTAATTCTCGCAACAGAGTTGACTCGCCGAATGCGCCAATGCCGATGTTATAAGTGAAAGAAACCAAGGCATCAAACATACATGGTTTGAGTTTAACTTGGCACAAGCGCTCGACATCTTCTGCTTTTTCTGCAACCTCAATTTGCAACCACCGCTCTGCGGCTTCTCGGGTGATAATATCACCCTCTAAAATCGGTCGGCTGCGATCCAAATGCTCGATCGAGCCATAACCAATTGTCCAAATACCAACAGGGTCTCGGTATGCTTTAATCCGTCCATCAGGAAGCTTCTTATGGAGTCCTTCCCACTTTTTGATTAGTTCAAAGCATTCGTTAGAAGGTTTCATATTTCTCCTTTAGTGTCAAAATATTGAATGTGGTTTAAATTTCGACAGTCAGAGCAACTCTTGCTCTGACTTAATTCAAAGAATAAACCCCTTCAATCGCCCTGGCGGTGAGAAAAAGTGACAAGCTTTTGTAAACTTACGTAAATTCACTCGATCGATTTGAGATTTTACCTTATCCCAAATCCGAGTTCAATACCCCTCTTATTTCTCAGTCCGCGCAGGCGGACTTCGTTCGTATAGACGCGGTTTCAACCGCCGAGTATAAAAGGGACTACCTTGCGGTTAATTAAGTAAATTTGTTTTCTATCCTGAAAAAGAACCCCCACTCAGAATATTCGGTGAATATAGTAAATAGTTCAAAATAACAAACTATGACAGCACAAGAGGCGATCGCCCTAATCGACCATCTGTTACAATCCGCAAACAAACAGCAAAAACTCACTGACATTCAATCCCACGTCTTTCTGGAAACTTGGGAAGGACACTCTTATCAAGAGATAGCCGATCGCCTACTTTACGAACACGACTATATCAAACAAGTCGGTTCGCATTTGTGGCGAAATCTCTCTCAAATTATCGGCGAAAAAGTCTCAAAACAAAATCTGCAAGCAGTCTTGCGCCACTACCAGCAGAGCAGTGCGGGCATCCAAGATTGGGGAGAAGCGATCGATGTTTCCTATTTTTACAACCGCTTGCAGGAATTAGAAACATTAGAAACTTGGATTAGCGGCGATTCTACCCGTGCGATCGGTATTTTTGGAATTGGCGGTATCGGCAAAACTTCTCTGTCTGTCAAACTCGCCCAGCAAATTCAATCTAAATTTGAATTCGCGATCTGGCGGAGTTTGCAGCAAGCACCGACATTAGATGCTATCCTCAGCGATATTTTACCAATTTTAACTAATTCATCAGCCGAAACCAATCACTCTATTCATGCTCTCATGGAACAGTTGCGGCAAAAACGCTGTTTGTTAATTTTCGACAATCTGGAGTCGATTTTGCAAGCAGGAAATCGCAGCGGACAATATCAACAAGGTTATGAAGATTACCGACAGTTATTTGCCCGCATTGCTGACGAACCACACCAAAGTTGTCTGATTTTAACCGGACGAGAACAACCCGGCGGGTTTGCTGTGCGATCGGGTGAAAATTTGCCCGTGCGATCGCTCAAACTCTTCGGCCTTTCGCCACCTGTATGCCAGCAAATCCTCGCTGATAAAGGATTAAAGGTAACGCTATTGCAATGTCGAGATATTGTAAATTATTTTGGTGGCAATCCCCTCGCCCTGAAACTTGCTGCAACGACTATTCAAACACTTTTTGGTGGTGACATTCACGCATTTTTAGTGCAAGGAAATACTGTTTTTAGCGATTTGTGGGATTTGCTCGATCGCCAATTCGATCGCCTGTCTCCCCTGCAACAACAAATCATGTACTGGTTAGCCATTAACCAAGAAGCAGCGACTCCTGCGAAGCTAAAAGCTGAAATTTTGCCCGAAGTTTCGGGACGGCAACTGATGGAAGCATTGGAGGCGCTGGCCGAGCGATCGCTGATTTTCGATGAGCGATCGCTTAATTATACCGCATCCACCAGTTTAATGCTACAACCTGCGATCGCCGAGTATGTCAGAGAACGATTGCTCGAACGAAACTGTCGTTCGAGCAATATCGAACTTTTAATAAATGCCCGGAATTAGTTTTTTTACTCGCTGGCGGTATTCTGAATAGTCGGGATATTTATCGCTCAACCAAGTTTCTTCGCGTCTGGATTTGATGTCAAAAAATATTAGTAAAATTGCAGTCGCTATTAAATGAGATAAACTGAATTGAAAGATTGTCCAGCCGAGGGCTGCGAAGATGCCGCCGCTGTACAAGGGATGCCGCACTATTCCGTAAATGCCTGTTTGGACTAATTCTCCGTCTTCTCTGGGATAGGGTAAAGGTGTGAGGTTTTTCCCCAAATCTATCAGTCCTTTGATGATGAAAGTTAATCCGATAGAGCTGAGAATACTTGCTAAAAACCAGGTAAGATAAATTAATTGAGTTGATTGAATTTTGAATCCGGGTAGTTGATAAACTGGTAAGATTGTAAATGCTGCAAGTAATACTAATTGCAGAAAAACTAAATATTCGCCCCGGCTGTTGTTGCTCCAGCCTTGGCGCGTGAAACCCCAGTCAGTTAATAGTTTTTTCATAGGAAGAGGAAAGTTCGGCTAGGGATTGTGGAACTGACATTTTTGGGCGCATCTGGTAGATTGTTTGTAGTTGTGCGATCGCGTTTAAAGAGCGCTAAAGCGCAACTACGTACCTCGGATAAAGCGCTCAAGCGCAACTACATACCTCGGATAGAGCGCTCAAGCGCAACTACGTACCTCGGATAGAGCGCTCAAGCGCAACTACATACCTATTAGAGATTTATTCTCGCCAGGGACGTGTCATTAGTTCTAGTTGGTTGACTTCATCTTGGCTTAAAGTCCAGCCTAGGGCGCCTGCGTTTTCTTCGGCTTGTTTTGCGGTTTTGGCGCCGGGAATTGGGATAACTCCGTTTTGGGCTATTAACCAGTTTAGGGCAACTTGCGCGGGCGTGCGATCGCGCTTTCTCCCCATTTTTCGCAAGGTAGACATGACTAATTCGATTTTTTCAAGGCCCACTTTGCCGAATCGGGAGTCCATTTTGCGGGCTCCTGTAGGTGGTTCTTGGGCTGTGTATTTGTCGGTGAGCAATCCTTGGGCTAAGGGGCTGTAAGCTAAAATTGTTACTCCCAATTCCGAGGCTGCACGTACAATTCCTTGTTTTTCTACTTGCCGCGATAGCAATGAGTAACGGACTTGATTTGTTGCTAGGGGGACGCCTCTGGCTGCTAGTATTTTGTGAGCTTCGCGCATCTGTTCTTCGGAATAGTTGCTGACTCCTACTGCTTGAATTCTGCCTTGTTTTACTTCGTCTGCTAAGGCATTCATCAGAGTTTCTTGACTCAGTAAAAAACTAAAAGGCCAGTGTACTTGGTAGAGGGTTATTTGTTCTACTTGCAACCGTTTTAAGCTGGCACTCAAGGCTTCGGAAACTGATTTTCCGGTAATCCGCCAAGGTACGGGGCCGAATTTGGTGGCTATTTGCACGGGTTGGCTAGTTTTTTTGATAAACTGTCCCAGCAATTCTTCTGACAAGCCGTTACCGTAGACTTCGGCTGTGTCGAAAAAGTTGATTCCGGCATCTAGGGATGTGTTGAATGCTGCTTCTACTTCGGCGGCGCCGTAGTTGCTGCCGTAGTTCCAAAATAGTTTGTCGCCCCAAGCCCAAGTTCCGACGCACAGGGGAATGACGGCTGGGCCATTTTGTCCTAGGGTGATAGTTGTCACGGTTGGTAAATCCACAGTTATAGCAGTTGACAGTTGACAGTTGACAGTTGACAGTTACATAGTACGGGAATCAAACGGTTTATCGATCGCGGGATCGGGGATCGATTCATGAGGTTATTTATGTCCGCGCTTTCAGGTGGCGGTTGCTATATTGATTCTCTTTATTTTTATATGAATAATGTCATTTGAGCTTCTAGCTGTGGGTATAATGGCGGCCGATTGCAATATCTCAGTTACTATAAATTCAAATGTTGTCTTTATTTGAAAAGTTATGCCGATCGACCGTTTGCCAGATTCTACATTAACAGATTCCACGACTGCTGCCCAAAAGAGAATTGACCTCGCGACGATGTTCCGCCTGGGCTTGTTTCAGATGGGGCTGGGCATGATGTCGATTTTGACCCTGGGGGTACTCAATCGCGTGATGATTAAGGAGTTGGCGATTCCGGCTACTGTGGTGGCTGGTACCCTGGCGATGCACCAGTTTGTGGCGCCAGCGAGGGTATGGTTCGGGCAAATGTCGGATGCTAAGCCTTTGTTTGGCCATCACCGCACGGGTTACGTGTGGATGGGAGGGCTGTTGTTTGTGATTTCGGCTTTTTTGGCGGTGCAGGTGATGTGGCGCTTGGGCGCTAGTTTAGACGCTGTGGGGTGGACGACTCCGACTTACGGCTGGGTGGGTTTGCTGGGTTTGGTTTTTGCAGTTTACGGTATCGCGATTTGTTCGAGCTCGACTCCTTTTGCTGCTTTGTTGGTGGATGTTTCCGATGAGGAAGATCGATCGAAGTTGGTGGGTGTGGTGTGGTCGATGCTGATGGTTGGTATTATTATCGGGGCGATTGTCAGCAGCGGTTTGCTGAAGCAGATTGATGGGGATGTGCCGCGGGAAGTGTTGCAGGCTTCGATTAATGGTTTGTTTGTGAAGGTGCCGGCGGTGGTTTTGCTGTTGGTGGGGATTGCAACTTTTGGGGTTGAGAAGAAGTATTCGCGTTACGGGGCGCGATCGATCGCAGTTAATCGAGAAGATAAGATTACTTTAGGAAGTGCGCTGCGGATTTTGACTGCTAGCCGCCAAACTGGTTTGTTTTTTACTTTCCTGCTGGTGATGACAATTTGTTTGTTTATGCAGGATGCGGTTTTGGAACCCTACGGCGGGGAAATTTTTAAGATGCCGATTTCGGAAAGTACGCGGTTGAATGCTATTTACGGTACTGGTGTTCTCATCGGTTTGAGCGCAACTGGTTTTTTAATTGTGCCGCGGATTGGCAAGCAAAATACGATTAGATTGGGTTGTTTATCGGTGGCGGCTTGTTTTGGCTTGATTATTTTATCGGGATTTACTGGTAATCCCATTGTGTTTAAGTCGGCTTTGATGTGTTTCGGGTTAGCTTCGGGAATTACAACGACGGGGGCACTGAGTTTGATGTTGGATTTGACGGCTGCGGAAACTGCGGGGACTTTTATTGGCGCTTGGGGTTTGTCGCAAGCGATGGCGCGGGGTTTTGCTACGGTTAGCGGCGGTGCTATTTTGGATTTTGGCAGGACTTTGTTTGGAGTGCCGATGTTGGCTTACGGGTTGGTTTTTGCAGTGCCGGCTGTGGGTATGATTTTCGCTTTGTATCTGTTGAGTCTGGTGGATGTTGCAGAATTTCAGGATAATGCTAAAAGTGCGATCGCAACTATCCTTGAAAATGAATTAGACTGAGAATACCGGGCGGTTGAAACCGCGTCTATACAGACCAAACCCGCCTCCGCGGGTTGAAGAAAGTTCTCTTCAGTCCGCGGAGGCGGACTTCGTTTTTGTAGACGCGGTTTCAACCGCCGTCTTCGTTTTTATCAGCGCGGTTTCAACCGCCGTCTTCTCCTACAAACCAGTAACTAATGCAAGATTTTTGGAACTCTATTCTAACTTTTTCTCAGACAACTGTCAAAACAATCGGACAGCAGTTTTTGAAAGATTTCGGTTCTGCACAAGCGGATGAGAAATCTGATGGCAGTTTGGTTACGCAGTCTGACAATTGGGCGGATGCAGAGATTAGAAATGCGATCGCACTTGCGTTTCCCAGTCACGGGATTTTGAGCGAAGAAGGAGAGCACGTTTTACCCGATACTGAATGGTGTTGGGTTGTCGATCCTCTCGATGCTACCACTAATTTTGCTCGGGGCATTCCAATTTGGGGGATTTCTTTAGGTCTATTATATCGCGGAACTCCAGTTTTTGGCTGCGTGCATTTGCCACCCCTGAATCAAACTTTCCACGGTTTTTATGCAGAGAATTTGGCGGACGATCCTGTATTGACAAATATGCCTCAAGGTGCATTTTTAAACGATCGCCCGATTCGCCCGAGTGATGATAAACTGAGTGGAAATCATATTTTTAATTTGTGTTCGCGGAGTGTGGGAATTGGGCCTCATCTTCCGAGTAAAATTCGGATGTTGGGGATGGCTAGTTACAATTTTTTAATGGTGGCTTCCGGTGTGGCGATGGGAGGAGTTGAAGCGACTCCTAAAATTTGGGATATTGCTGGGAGTTGGGTAATTGTCAAGGCTGCGGGTGCGGTTTGGCTACCGCTGGAATCCCAAGCGATTTTTCCGCTGGAAGTGGGTAAGAATTATGCGAGGGTTTCTTTTCCAACTTTGGTGATGAGTCGCCAGGAATTAGTGTCGGTGTTTTTGCCGTTTGTTGAAGCTTGGAAGAAGAAAAAAATGGGCTAATCTTAAAGTCGCCTCGAACCCAATAGGTTCGATCGTTCGGACTTCAGTCCTTCTTTCTTGCGGACTTTAGTCAAATGGCACTGAAAAAGTGACAAAAAAAATCTGTAAGGCAAGATATACATAGATAATTGCCTTACAAACCAAAAGATCTCTTTCCCGGCAATGCCAAATCGTGCGTCCATTCTCTCTCCAACAATTTTTGCAGAGTGTTGCCTCACCTTGCCAGAAGCTGCTGCCAGATTCTGCCGTCCATTCGCTTCTAGCTTGGGAGAAGATCACCTACTACCAAAGCATCTACACACCAGTAGTCACCTTAACTTGTCACCAATGGGTCTTGCATAGGCGGTTGTGATTCGTTATGCTTTGCACGGTCTATGACCGTGCTTTTTCACCAGCCCCAAGAATGGTAAAATTGTCACAAGCCGAACAGAAAATTAGTCCCGAGCCCTTAATTGGTTACTCGATATCAATTTACTTCAAAATCCTCATAGGGAATCAACCTGAACTCTTGACGAAACATCTGCCTGGGCGGCCATACTTACCGCTTTGCTTCGCGCCTCTATAATTTGACCTATCTCGCGCCCCAAGCTTGGTTGGCGTTCAATCATTGTATTTACAGCATCTGAGTAGATGACAAGAACTTGCAAATCGTCAACGGCGGCGATTGATACCGGACTCGGTTCCCCACTAAATAGTGCCATTTCCCCAAAAAACTCACCACGCAAGATAGTCATTACCTCCAACTCCATGCCAAACTGGTTCCTGACTGTGACCTTAGCCTGACCCGCAATGATAATGTACAAAGCATTACCAGGCTCGCCTTGCCGGATGACTTTCTCTCCCGCACCAAACTTCTGTAAAATAGTTCCCTTACCTAAGTCATCCAAATTTTTGGGTTCTCTAGCTAAAGGCATAAATCCGGGAATTGAGTGCAGGCTTTGGGCTAACTTAGTTGAAGCGCTATCTGCCTTATCAGCAGGTTCCACAGGATACGAGTATCGGTAACGATATAACGTTAAGTTGTTTCGCTGCGCTGCGTACCAAATTCGCGTCATAAATCGATCGACTATCTGGTCTACATCCTCAAAGTTTTTGACAAAGAACTCCACCTCATACATAATTGCAGTCTCATCATAGGATTTGGTTTTAATATTTGGTTCCGGTTCCGCTAATACTCCTTGGGTAGCCAAGGCTGTACTTGTTAGTACCTGCTTCACGAGATTAGGCGGGCTATCGTAGGAAAAACCAATATTGAGGCGTTGGTTATAAATGCGTTCTGGTTGGCTGTAATTATGGATGATTCCTTTTCCAATGAACTGATGAGGAACGATTATCATCTGGCGCTGGAGAGTGAGCAGGCGAACCGATCGCCAATTGATATCAACTACCTCACCTTCGATATCTCCAATCCGCAACCAATCACCAACGCTAAAGGGACGTTCTAGAAGCAGCGCCATGCCAGACATGACGCTACCTAGTGTGTCCTGAAGCGCCAAACCGATCACAATTGAGCTAACGCCCAATCCAGTAGCAAGACCGGCCAAATCAGCACCCCACACTGCCGCTAGCACGATCGCACTTCCTACAAGCACCAAAAAAAACTTAGAAAGATCGATCAGCAATTTGGGCATCCGTGCCCGCCATGTATTAGCCTCAGCTTCTTCAAACAAAATCACATTAAGCAGCGAGAGAGATGCGTAGATGGCAGATATCCAGAACAGTGTTGCTACGAGCTTGGGAAAATTCCCATTAACGTCAAGCTTCAGGACATTCCTGATTAAAATCATCACCATTAAGACCGGCAGGACAAGGTTTTTTATAACCAGCAGGGTAGTCGCCAGTGGTCTAGCGTGCCTTTGTAGGTGATAAATAACCTCTCCTAGTAAAACGACGAGGAGTGGGAACCCTAATCCGACAATTACTGCCCACATCTCCCAGTCGTTTGAAGAGCTTAAATTATTCATGGACTTCCTCCGATCCAACATTTACTGGAAGCTTATAACTTGTGATTTGCCAAGCTACTAACTTTTCTTTTCCAGATTCTTGAATTTCACCAACCAACTCAAAATCGTAGAGATCGTGCAGGCGATCGTAGATATCTTGAGACACAAAGATTGCGCCGGGGGGACAAGCCGACTTCAATCTATTGGCAATATTTACGCTCTCACCCCAAACATCATAGAGCAATTTATTTTTGCCAATGACACCTGCAACCACATCTCCTGAATTGATACCGATTTCTACGTCTAGATCCAAGCCTTTTTCATAATTAAATCGGTGGACAAATGCCAGCATTTCCAAGGCAAAATCTACTGTGCGTTTGTCATGATCCAAACGTGGCACACTCAGCCCGCATACAGCCATATAACCATCACCAATAGTTTTAATCTTCTCCAAACCGTATTTTTCGGTCATTTCATCAAAGGCTGTTACCAGTTCATCAAGCAGAGCGATAACTTCGGGAGCTGACATGGTTTGAGAGAGCTTAGTAAATCGATGGAGGTCGGAAAACAAAACCGAGACATGAGAAATCTGATCGGCAATTGCTCGATCGCCCTGTTTGAGGCGTTTGGCTATTGCGGGACTAAATATATTTAAGACTAATGCTTCATTTTCGCGATTTTTCTGTTGAATTAGTTGAGTTTCGGCACGAAGGCGGCCTATCGTTTGGTTAAATGATTTAGCTAACTCTCCAAATTCATCTTCTGAACCAGATTTAACCACCGCGTCAACTTCTCCAGCCCCCACCAGGCGGGCACTAGCGATTAACTTCTTGATGGGTCTGACAAAGATTGCGGTCAGCCACATGGCAACAACCGTGATTATCGCGATGATTGCAGTAGCTGCCATCACAATTGTTTTTTGAAAGGAGTGAATTGACGCATAGGCTTCCGAAACATCCATCTCCGCCAATATCACCCACCTCAATCCATCAATATCTAGTGGAGAATAAGAACTCAAAACAGGAATATGACGATAATCGTCGATCACCTGCGTGCCCTGTTTCCCAAACAATGCTTCCTTCACTCCTGTTGTTTGCGCTTGCTGTAGGAGGATTGTAGTATTGAACTCTTTGATTTTCTTGATGGTCTTTTCATCAGTACCGATAGAGGCTAGAATTTTTGCATGACCTTCTGGGTCTTCTATCTGGAAACGAGATGCAGAGCGCATTAGATAATCCGACCCAACCAGATAAGTTTCTCCTGAATCGCCCAGACCACTTTGTTTCCAATTTTTGTTACCAGTCATCACATTGTTAATTTTGTCAACGGGAAACTGGAACGCCAAAATACCAATAAATTCCGAGCCGTTAAAGATTGGAGCAGCGATAAAAGCCGCAGGCGCACCGTAGGAAGGGCTGTAGGGCTTAAAATCTACTATTTTCACATACCCCTTTCCCTTTGCCTGTCGTGCAGCGGCGATCGCGTTTGCTAGGTTACTCTCTTTGTAGGGGCCATCGATCAAGCTTGTGGTAAAGTCGGCTTCTTTAAAAACCGTATAGACAACAGTTCCTTCGCGATCGATCAAAAACATATCGTAGTAACCATATTTTTCAACTATATTGCGAAAAATAGGGTGGTAGAGGGCGTGAGCGCGGCTGTAAGCGCTGGCGTCGCCTGGAGTATCAAGGAGAAGTTTCTTGCCAACGGGGTTCGGATTAGCAGCGATGTAGTGGTACTGTAGGTAACGAGCAGCGGGTGTTTTTGGCCTGTATGCTGCCAGAACAGGCGAACCATCGTTAGTTCGCGTTAGTTTGGTTAAAAATTCTTTCTGGTAGTAGGTATCAATTTTTGCGTCAAAATTCGCTGGAATTTTAGACTTTTCAAGTTCGCTGTAAGCCGTCTTAAATTCCTGTAGGGCTGCGACTACTGTCAAGTCTTCGCTGAGGGTTTGGGTGTGGTTTTTAAGGTTTTCAAAATAATCTTGGATTTGATAAGCTTTCACAGCCCTAAGGCTGGTTAATTGGTTAAAGACTTTTTCGGTCAGAATAGCTTTCCCACTGCTAGAGCATATAAACGTGCTCGCAAGCATAGCGCAAAGGCTGACTACCAGCAACATGACTATGAGTTTTGTTTTTATACTTAAATGATTCACTAATTGCATAGGATTTTTCCTGAGAGTCTGGGTATTATTTCTTTCATCTCTAAGAAGTTAAAGAGTAATCTTTCACCATTGGTAGCGATCGCTTTTCATTTATAGAACCCATTTGACATCTTTTGGCGATCGGCTCACAACAGTCGCTCTACTGCCCAACAGCACAAAAAGAGAAATCCTGGATAGCAGATTCTAAGCTGCTGTGCATCGGGAGCATCTCAGTTTTGCAATAAGCATTTTTTGAAGAGCGAACTCTACTGACGTACTACGAACCTTTTTTGAACTCCCGACAGCACTGTAAATGCAAAACTGAGATGCTCCCTGCGCATCTATATTGTAGAATATCAACATATCATAGGCAAGCGATCGCCAGATATATGCCAGCCATAAACCATCTGTCTCAAGAGCTAAAACAAAGACTAATTAAACTTTTGAAAAATGCACATTGGCATTATAGTAGTGAAAATTTTTTAATTATCTTAAGAGTAACTTAGGGCAATATTGCTATAAGATTAGTAAGTTTATGGAGACTTATACACGGCAAAAAAACACGATTAGCGGTGCTATTAGTCCCAAGATAATATGAGATTAATGATAATTAATTGCTCAATGGATAGCAAGGATTAGTGAGGTGTTTATCCAAATATTTTTAGTACCGGAACTCTGGGTGAGCGTGGTAGTAGTAATGGAGAATCTACCAGCACATAAAAAAGTCCCTCCTACTTTTGCTTCAACACCACTAAGGCAATATCATCAAAAAGTTTTCGCTCGCCAATATGTCGCATATTGAGTTACCTTGGTTAACCTATTCTCGGTCTTTACTTGTTGTTTTAACAGAGTTCGGTTTTTCAGATAAACCCCATCAGCCGTGGGTGAATTTTGGGGCTCGTGACTAGGGATAGATTTATCTCGAAAATAGTCGCTCTGCGTTGACAATTATAGAAAATATTGTATCAACCGATCGCATTACTTTGCAACAAAAACTAACAGGAATTACGCAGGGACGTTATATGTAGCGTGTCTGTGTTTGGACAATAGCGATCGATCGCGCAGCGGTCTAAAAGTTGTTCGGGAGAAAATGAGAACAGAGTTTAAAGCAAGCTCAAGTTAACAAAAGATCGCGCATCCGACTGGATTAATAGACTTCATATCAAAAACATTGTGCTAGAATCCATCAATACGTAGTCGTAGGTTGGGCACAGGCCGAGAAGAGCAATCTTCTTGCAGTCTAGGGGAGGTTGTAGGTCAGCCACCATTTGGGTCTTCCCAGTTGAAAGCCACCCTGCAACATGAGCCTGGAATCTGCAACCGCAGCCGAGTGCGGCTTTCGCGGTGGGAGTGTCGCGCTAGAATTAGCATTACGAGTTAACACTCGAACAAAAACGCTCGTTGTGCGAGCGTGACCTCAAAACGGGCACATAGCAGGTGGGAATAAACCATGTTTGAACGCTTCACAGAAAAAGCAATAAAAGTAATCATGTTGGCCCAGGAAGAAGCTCGCCGCCTGGGTCACAACTTCGTAGGGACAGAACAGATCCTCCTGGGTCTGATTGGAGAAGGAACCGGAGTTGCAGCCAAAGTCCTCAAATCAATGGGGGTCAACCTCAAAGATGCTCGGATTGAGGTCGAAAAAATCATCGGGCGCGGTTCGGGCTTCGTAGCAGTCGAAATTCCGTTCACCCCTCGCGCCAAGCGGGTTCTAGAACTGTCCCTCGAAGAAGCTCGCCAACTCGGACACAATTATATAGGTACAGAACACCTGCTGCTCGGCCTGATTCGTGAAGGTGAAGGAGTAGCGGCCAGAGTCCTGGAAAATCTGGGAGTAGATTTGTCGAAAGTCCGCACCCAAGTGATTCGGATGCTGGGAGAAACGGCAGAAGTCGCAGCCACCGGCGGCGGAGCTCGCACTAAAACCCCAACATTGGACGAATTTGGTGCCAACCTGACTCAAATGGCGGTTGATGGTAAGCTTGACCCCGTAGTCGGACGGCAAAAAGAAATCGAACGGGTAATTCAAATCCTCGGTCGCCGTACTAAAAATAACCCGGTACTTATTGGCGAACCTGGAGTCGGCAAAACTGCGATCGCCGAAGGTCTGGCCCAGCGCATCGCTAACAACGATATCCCAGATATCCTCGAAGATAAGCGCGTCGTTACCCTCGATATCGGCTTGCTCGTAGCTGGTACGAAATACCGGGGGGAATTTGAAGAACGCCTCAAAAAAATCATGGACGAAATCCGCACGGCGGGTAACGTGATTTTGGTGATTGACGAAGTGCACACTTTGATCGGTGCTGGTGCGGCTGAAGGGGCGATCGACGCAGCGAACATTCTCAAGCCAGCTTTGGCAAGAGGCGAACTCCAGTGTATCGGCGCTACAACCCTCGACGAGTACCGCAAGCACATCGAGCGCGATGCCGCCCTAGAACGCCGCTTCCAGCCCGTGATGGTCGGCGAGCCCACCGTTGACGAGACGATCGAGATTCTGTTCGGTTTGCGGGAACGCTACGAACAGCACCACAAGCTGAAAATTTTGGATACAGCCCTGGAAGCTGCCGCCAAACTGTCTCACCGCTATATTTCTGACCGCTTCCTCCCAGACAAAGCAATTGACTTGGTAGACGAAGCTGGTTCGAGAGTCCGCCTGATCAACTCCCAACTGCCGCCCGCAGCTAAGGAACTTGATAAAGAACTCCGCCAAGTCCTGAAAGATAAAGACGAAGCGGTGCGTTCTCAAGACTTTGACAAAGCAGGTGAATTGCGCGATCGAGAAATGACGATCAAAGCCGAAATTCGCGCGATTTCCCAAGCCAAAAAAACTGACTCGGCCCGCACCGGCGAAACCGACCCTTCGCCAGTAGTTACCGAAGAAGATATCGCTCAAATCGTCGCAAGCTGGACGGGCGTACCGGTCAACAAACTGACTGAATCTGAATCCGAAAAACTGCTGCACATGGAAGATACCTTGCACCAGCGCTTGATCGGTCAAGAAGAAGCAGTGAAAGCCGTTTCCCGTGCCATCCGCCGCGCTCGCGTTGGCTTGAAAAATCCCAATCGCCCGATCGCCAGTTTCATCTTCTCCGGGCCCACAGGCGTCGGCAAAACCGAACTGACGAAAGCCTTAGCCGGCTACTTCTTCGGTTCCGAAGACGCCATGATTCGGTTGGATATGTCCGAATACATGGAACGTCACACCGTCTCCAAACTTATCGGTTCTCCTCCTGGTTATGTCGGCTACAACGAAGGCGGACAACTGACAGAAGCAGTTCGTCGTCGTCCTTACACCGTCGTGTTGTTTGACGAAATCGAAAAAGCCCACCCCGATGTCTTCAATATGCTCTTGCAAATATTGGAAGACGGCCGCTTAACAGATGCCAAAGGTCGTACCGTGGACTTCAAAAACACGCTGCTGATCATGACCTCCAACATCGGTTCTAAGGTCATTGAAAAAGGTGGCGGCGGCCTCGGTTTCGAGTTCGGCGACAACCAAGCTGATGCTAATTACAACCGCATTCGCTCCTTGGTTAACGAAGAACTGAAGAACTACTTCCGCCCAGAATTCCTCAACCGACTTGACGAAATTATCGTCTTCCGTCAGTTGAACAGGGAAGAAGTCAAGGAAATTGCCGTTATCATGCTCAAAGAAGTGTTCGGCCGCTTGACAGAACAGGGAATCACTCTGGAAGTGACCGAAAAATTCAAGGAACGGCTAGTAGAAGAAGGCTATAACCCCAGCTACGGAGCCAGGCCCCTGCGCCGCGCGATCATGCGGTTGTTGGAAGACAGCTTGGCTGAGGAAATCCTTTCTGGCCGCATCAAAGATGGCGATATCGCTGTTGTAGATGTGGGCGACGATGGAATTGTCAAGGTGCTGCAAGGTCAAAAACGGGAATTGCTGCCCCAAGGCGCTGAGTAAGTGCGTTGAGTAAGTGCGATCGCGAGTAAAGTTTTAAGATCGCAAATTGCGCGATCGTAAATAACTCAAAATCAGCATATAAAAAAGGTAGAGAATCTTAATTCTCTGCCTTTTTTATGAATAAGAGTCAATAAAATTATAGGAGGAGTAAATGACATCTGAAGAAAAGAATTTTGGTACAGAAGTAGCAGAAAACCTACCTGATACTTCGACTTCGCTCAGCACAAGCCCGTGGTGGCAAAAAGCGTGGAAATCGCAGCGAGAAAATCTTCAGATTGTGATTATTGCTTTGGCTTTAGCAATAGTGATTCGAGCGTTGGTGGCAGAACCGCGCTTCATACCCTCAGATTCTATGGTACCAACTTTGCGCGTGGGCGATCGCGTCGTAGTCGAAAAAATATCCTACTACCTGGAACCTCCAAAAACTGGTGACATCGTAGTATTTGCGCCGCCGGAACAGTTGCAAGAACAAGGCTTTACCGCAGACCAAGCATTTATCAAGCGGGTAATTGGCTTACCAGGTCAAACAGTAGCTGTGAAAAAAGGTCTAGTTTACCTCAACGACAAACCCCTCGTTGAGAAATATATTGCCGAACCTCCTAAATACCAGTGGGGGCCTTATGTCGTCCCGGAAAATCAATACTTCGTGATGGGAGACAACCGCAACAACAGTAACGACTCTAGCAGGTGGGGATTTTTACCTAAAAAGAATATCATCGGCCGGGCTGTATTGAGGTTTTGGCCACTTGAGCGTATCGGACAAGTTTGAAGAAGTCAGTTGACAGTTGACAGTTGACAGTTGTCAGTTGTCAGTTGTCAGTTGTCAGTTGTCAGTTGTCAGTTGTTATTGCAAGCCCAATGCCATAAAGACCCCATGCCCCATCCCTCGACTTCGCAATTCCCAATTCCCAATTCCCGATGCCCATGCCTTATCCTGTACGGAAATTTCTACTGATTTTTGCGCCTTGAGCGGTAGAGAGTTCCTCCGGCAACTGATAAAATAGTACCAAAAGCAGCGGGATTTCCCGCCTAGATCAAAATCACTTCAATATTAAAAATTAGGAAAGCTATGGGATTTTTTGATTCAGAAATTGTTCAGCAAGAAGCCAAGCTGTTGTTTGAAGACTATCAATCTCTCGTCGCACTAGGCGGGAATTACGGCAAATTCGATCGCGAAGGCAAGAAGATGTTCATCGCTCAGATGGAATCAATGATGGATCGCTACCGTATTTTTATGAAGCGCTTCGAGCTGTCTGAAGACTTCATGGCTCAGATGACTGTAGAGCAGTTAAAAACACAGCTAAATCAATTTGGCATCACGCCCCAGCAGATGTTTGAGCAAATGAACTCAACGCTGGAGCGGATGAAATCTGAACTGGAAAAGCAATCATAAGTTGACAATTGACAACTATCAACTGTCAACTGTCAACTGATAATTAACTAGCAGCCGGGAAGTCCCTCGGTGTATTTAGAGGGGATGAATCTCAATTGCTACGCTCCGTACCCCGACTAAATTACCGTAGGGATGAAAGGCTCGTCGGTCGGAGGAACACCAGCCCGACAATTAGACTCAGTTACCGCAAATCAATCTTTGGGAGAGTCTTGATTCTCAATATACTTCCTAAGTATGGAGACGGTAACACCTCGGCAAGAAGCAATAAAATACGAACTGCTCCACAAAACATCTTTACGATAAAACTCATTCACCCTTTCAGGGAATTCACTCTATACTGTGGGAAGGTCGAAAAAAAGGAAGTTTTCATGCAACTGACGTACAAATACCGCCTCAAACCTACGAAAGCCCAACTAGCAACAATTTCGACTCATCTAGAGCTTTGTCGCCGGCAGTACAACTACCGATTGAGTGAAAGATTCAGATGGTGGGAGTCCACAAGAACGCCTGTCAATGCCTGCCCTTTAATTGCTTCCATAGTGCCTGTTGAGGAAATTTACCAAAATATTCCTCTGACTAGAGTGCAAACTAGAGATGGCAGAAAGAAAGATGAATCAGGCAATCCTTTGACCAGGAAAGGTGATGTTTTCTCGAATATTGAAGGCGGATACGTGCAGTGGCAAACCATCCAGTTAGCCGATCTAAAAAATACTAAAAAGCTATTTCCTGATTACAAAACTTTGAATTCTCAAGTTTTGCAGGCTCTCCAGAACTTATGGTGATAATTTTATCTAATGCAAGAAACAAGCTAATACGCGATTTCTAAAATTATCAAAATTAGAAAAGCCATACCCTTG
>NZ_JAEQCF010000058.1:0-30958 GCF_020738625.1 Microcoleus sp. PH2017_09_SFU_O_A | reverse complement strand
GGCATCTTGCCTGTTGCTAAGAAAGAAAGGGGGCGGGCAAGATGCCCACCCCACAATAAAATTAACTCTTTGTGGAACAGGCATCTTGCCTGTTGCTAAATATTTTCAAATACCACAGTTTCCGAATAATTACTTCTCAACTATCACCGGAGTACCCACTGCGACTTTCTCAAATAAAGCTTGGGCATCTTTATCAAACATTCTGACACAACCGTGAGAAGCCGCTCGCCCGATCGACTCTGGAGTCGGAGTCCCGTGAAAACCGATCACATTCTTACCATCCGTCCAAAACCCGATCCACCTGCTTCCCAGCGGATTGTCCGGCCCTGCGGGTACAAGTTCTCCCGTCCAAGGATGTTCCCAAACAGGATCTTTAATCATTTGCATCACTTTAAAGTTGCCCGTGGGAGTTTCCCAGCCGTCTTTCCCCACAGCCACCGGAAAACTGGCTTGCACCTTATTTTTGCGGTAAACATAGACCCGGCGTTCTCGCAATTTCAGCACTAAACGCACTTCCTCAATCGCATTTTCCGGCGCGTTTGGTTCCTGCGGAAGATACCTAGACGGTTCGCCTAATGGTGGCAGTTCGGGAACTCCGAGATTTGGCAATTTTACATCAGATTTTGGCTGCTGGGCGATCGCACTATTACTTAAATTAGCCACCGGTTCAGCAGTCGCTTGCTGCTGTAAGGCGACAGACAGCGCCGCTGCGCTCAAACTCAGCACAATTAAGTTGTTAAATAAAAATTTGCTGTTCACCATTATTTTGTTCGCTAAACTCTTCACCAGCAGTTCCTACAAAGTTCTTATCTAATTATCCGCAAACTGCACCGGAAAGCCAAAATTTAGAGATGGGTTTTTTACTGTAAATGCCCTGCCCAGTTTTGAGTTTCCATTTCACAAATCATAACTTATTTAACTGCCACAAAATTGGTTTGTAGTGAGGACTTTAGTCCTTGAAATTTGATGCGGACTGAAGTCCTCACTACAAACCAATGTTGTTTGTAGTGAGGACTTTAGTCCTTGAAATTTGATGCGGACTGAAGTCCTCACTACAAACAATATTTTTTATTGCGGGTAATTGACCGGAGATGATATAGCTCAACACAAGACTTACGCGGTAATACCAAATAAACCGGGGTTTTATACGGGGAACGGTGGCGCTCCGCTAGAGATTTTCGCGAACAAATCCGGTTGATGGGTAAATCGTGCAAGTCAATGATTGAATTTTACCTCCGACTCATTTGATTTTTTGATCTGTGGCAGACTGGCGATCGCAAATTGAAACTATGGCGCTGCTGCATCCGGCAAGCATAATCTGTCTGTTGGCAGAGTTTGCCGCCCGTGCCGCAACAGTTAGAGGGGCGCAAAAAAACGGAAACGGTCGATCGAACAAACTCAATATATCACGCCGACACTCTAGAGATCCGAAGCACTGAACTTCTTGTAACTTGGGAACTTATGATGTAAAATTTAGTCTTTCAAAACTTGTTCGATAATCTTTTTTTGAGATTGTCCTAAATTTACTACTCCGGGGATTAAACTGGATTAGGTTTAAAGGTTGGGACTTTCGCGCAGCGAAAGCAAGCCCGACCCTAAATAGCAGTTAATGTGAGGTTTCAATGCGTCTTCAGAAGATCAAATTATTTACAGGTGCAACCCTGTCGGTGCTAATATCGGCGGTTTCAGTGCTTCCTGCGATGGCTAACCCTCCAATTGAAATAGCCCAAACGCAGAGCACCACAACAGCCAACGCTCAAACCATTATTGGTTTTGTCAAAAATATTGTCGGCGACATAGTAACAATTAGCCCAGAAAGCGGGCCGTACAGGACTCTCAGGATTCAAAGATGCATCCTGAGAATTACTTCTCTGGTACCGGGAATGAAAGTCAGAGCCACCGTAGCCGGAGATCAGGTAGAAAGGCTCGTCGTGATCCCCGATTATAAAGTAGTCTCTACCACAGTTGTTCGTCCCCCCGCTCCAGCACCGCGTCCGGCCCCTGAACCGCCACCGCGTCCGGCTCCCGCTCCCCGCCCAGTTCCTCGTCCGGCTCCCGCTCCGGCTCCGCGTCCGATTCCGGCTCCGCGTCCAGCTCCTCCTGTGAGAGGACTTTGGTAGAACTAGATTTCTAACCAGAATTAAGCCACCGCGCGCGCGGTGGCTTCGCTTTTTCAGAGCAGTTAGAATAAAAGAATTGTCCAGCAATTGTTGAGAAATCGCTGCTATGTATTACCTGCGTTTCTTGCTGCTAATTCTGCTGTTACCCCTGGTTGCGTGCGATCGAGCTACCGATGCTACAGCGACTCCTGTACCCGCACCAACTCCGCTGTCGCAAATTCCCTCCGTTGCACCGCTGACAAATGTTCGTACAAATCAAATTGTACCGACCAAACCGCTTTCGCCGCAGCCGATCCGCATTGTTGCAACTGCTTTGCCGCAGCCTTTCGCCACCCAAAGCGCCTCGAAACCTCCTCAAGTAGTACCGATTCCCCCATCGCCAGTGCTGCAAGTCCCTCCTGGCTTTGTCGTCAGCGTTTTTGCTGACAATTTAGACGCTCCCCGATGGCTGGCTTTGACGCCGACAGGAGATGTTTTGGTAACAGAAACCAGGCAGAATCGGATTAGGCTGCTCAGGGATGCCAACGGTGATGGCGTTGCTGAGGTGAACATGACTTTTGCCAGCGCCCAAAACGGCTTAAATATTCCCTTTGGCATGGCTTTTGCCGATCGCTATTTCTTCCTCGGAAACAGCGCCGAAGTCCGCCGATTTCCCTACACAAAAGGGCAAGAACAATTAACAGGTACTGGTCAAAAGATTGCCGATTTACCGGGCGGTGGCTACAACCAACACTGGACGCGAAACGTTGTCGCCTCCCCGGACAACCGCCGGCTTTTTGTATCAGTTGGTTCCCAGTCTAACGCCGACTCCGAACCCTTGCCGAGGGCGTCTGTGCAAGTGATGAATTTGGACGGCACAAACCCGCAAACTTTTGCTTCCGGTTTGCGAAATCCGGTGGGATTGGATTTTCACCCAAAAACCAATCAACTTTACACGACAGTCAACGAACGCGACGGTTTGGGAGATGATTTGGTACCGGATTACTTGACAAGAATTCGTCAAGGCGAGTTTTACGGCTGGCCTTACGCTTATTTTAAGCCAAATTTGCTCGACCCGCGCCACGTCAAAAATGGAAAGAGCGATCGACCAGATTTAGCAGCTAAAACATTGATGCCAGACGTGCTGTTTCAGGCCCATTCGGCAGCTTTGGGACTTCAGTTTTACGACGGGAAAACGTTTCCCAAAAGATTTTTTAACGGCGCGTTTGTGGCGTTTCGGGGTAGTTGGAACCGGAATGCAGGAACGGGTTATAAAATTGTGTTTGTACCTTTTAATGCGGCGACTGGACGCCCTCAAGGTTATTATGAGGATTTTCTGACTGGTTTTCTCACCGATCCGTCGGGCCCGAAAACTTGGGGGCGGCCTGTTGGTTTGCTGGTTTTACCTGATGGGAGTTTATTGTTTACTGAGGAAGCGAATAACCGGATTTATCGCGTGCAGTATCGTGGCTGAGCAAAGGGCGATGGATTAGATACCCGACTTCTTGAAGAAGTCCGGTATCTGGCTGTTTAATCAGCTTCAAACCTTGCTAAGTTGAGATTCACCGGAAACTTTTTGAAAAATTAACAACTTATCTTCTGCCGCTGTTTCGCGATTTAAATCAGACAGTTCGTAATAGGAATCTGTTTCTGGCAAGTAGATTTCCGGTAAATTCTCAGGCAGGATTAAATAAGTGTTTTTCACCTGTAAAGCATTGTCTATATCTAATGAATATAGAAATCCGTCAACAGGATTTACAATTAACTGGTGAAATGAAACTTGTCCCTCTATGTAAAGCTTGAGAGTTGGTTGTGCAACTCTGAAAACCAACCAGCGATTGTACAAATTATCTACATCGCACCAAGAATAAAGATAGCTATCGCCGTATTCATTCTCAAAAAGCGATAGCAGGGGGCCGTCGAAATACTCTAAATTGACTATGCTTCTAAGAGATAAAGGAAATTTACTTAGTTTAAATCCTATTAATTGTTCCACTTTTTTTTACCTTACAATAAACAAGATGTTATTACAAATTTTGCTGCCAAATCAGCATTAGCAAACTCATGTAGGCTCAAGTGACCGTTATCATCTATTTTGGAGACAACTCCATCTGTCTTGTCGATCGCTCCTGCTGCTATGTGAGTCCCCAGAGAATCGCGCAGTTTTTTTCTTTTTTTTGTTAGTTTTAAATAACGGTTTTCGGCATTTTCCCTGGTATCAAATAATGATAGCGCATAACCTTGACACCTGGTAGCTTCAGTTTCTGGTTTTAGGTTGCGCTGCGGAGTTATTATCAGCACCGGTTTAAAGTTATTAATAGCTCGTTCATCATTGGGCTCAAATACAAATCTAAAAGCCAGCATTTCTTGCGGTTCATAGTCCAGTGGCGGGCATTTAGTTGAAAGCTTATCTATATGTTCTTGGTGTTTGAAACACATATTGATAATTTTAGTATCCTAAAGGTTTTGTGTAAGCGCCCTAAAATCCCGAACCTGGTTGTTTGAGAAACTCTGCTTCTGCGGGAGTTGTGTCGCGTCCGAGAATTTGATTGCGGTGGGGAAATCGGCCAAAACGCTCGATGATTTTAAAATGCCGCACTGCAAAATTAATGACTGATTCGCTGTCAGGTTCGCCGCTGAGTTGGCGAAATAATTGCACAGATTTTTGCTGGTGTTCTAAGTTTTCGCTGTGTTCAAAAGGCAGGTAGATAAACCACTTTTGTACAGTCAACAATTCGCGATCGAAGTTATTGTTAACAGCGTGTTGGGCGGCGGCTAAGGCTTTGCTGTCTGTGGCGAAGGCTTGGGGATTTTCGCGAAACATATTGCGCGGAAATTGATCGAGCAGTATGATTAATGCTAGGCAGTTTTCCGGGGAATCTTGCCAGGAGTAGAGTTTACCGGATGCTGCTAGTTCGTATTCTGCTAGAAATAGCGATCGCACTTCCGTATCAAAATCGGCATCTTTCTCAAACCACTTCTTTTGAACTTTACCAAATTCTGGAGAGTTCGATCGACCAAACCAAAAATCTAAAACTTCATTCATTATTAATCTAGTTAGCCATTGATTATTGATGGCAATTTAGGTATCTGTAGTTGCACAAAATCTACTTGATGTGCAACTACAAATTGCAGGGGTTAATGATTACCAAATATGAATCCGCGCCAACACAGGTACTTACTTTCCGACGCTATCGAGGGTGGAGAAAAAAAATTAGATTACAGAGTTTAAGCTTCCAGATTCATCTGTTATCGAGTAAATCTAAAATCTAAAATCTACAATCTAAAATCGACTGACTTAGGAACTTTTGCTGTCCGGTACTTAAATTTACGAACTGGTAAACAGTCTGTCCCAAGTTTTTCCTCCCACAATTCCGTCTACAGGAAGGTTGGCTTCCCGCTGAAATATTTTCACTGCATCTAGGGTTGTTCTACCAAAGATGCCATCAAGTGCGATCGGTTCTGGACACACACCGCGGGCGTTTAACAATTTTTGCAGTTTCCTCACATCTTCGCCTCTCGATCCGTGTTTTAAAATCCTTTTATGGAATCTAACTTCTGGTTCGTGGCAATCATTAGTGTGGCAAACTTTGTCGCCGGCGCCCCCTGAATAAGTGGCTGCATTGGCGCCTGTCAAAACTAATATGCCGAGAACTGCTAGTAAATAATAAAAAGTCTGCGATCCAACCATACTTTCCCTGTTAATTTTCTCAAGCGTTTTCTGCAAGTTTGACCCGCAACAAACGGGTAAAAGCCACCGACTAAAGTCGTGGACGATCTCAAAATTTTAGAATTTTGTTGAAGCTCCCAGATTCAATCCGAGAGTCAATCTAAAATCTAAAATCTAAAATCTAAAATCGACTGACAATTGTTTGAGAGTGAGAAACCGGGTTTCTGGGATGGAGGCGTCCAATCTCGATTGACCGGGTTTCTGGCAACAGTCAACCGACATTCTACAATATAAGTGGCTTTACTGCAAAATCTTTGATCGTGCAAGTTAAATTTTGTTGCTCTTGGGTTGCAGCAAAGGTAACAATTACTTCGCACGCTACAGAAACTGTCAGCATTACCAAGTTTCTCGCCAGCGGGTAATCGCAAACGTCATCATTGGCGGCGGAAGGAACCCGATAGTGTTGGTTCCAAATTATTTCGGAGTAATCGGCGGCTAATCCGACGTGCACGCAGGGAATGGAGGCACTCGCACAGTAATCTTTGACTGCTTGCCGCCCGATGCTGTTATCAAAAGTATCGATCGCCAGGGCGCTGTTGGCAAGCAGTCGATCGACATTGGCGGGTGTCAATTCCTTTGAGTGCGCGTCAACGCTGACTGACAAAGCGCGGTACAGGTTGTTGGCGAGAATTTTGGCTTTGAAGGCGCCGATGTCCGATCGATAATAGGGTTGAGTGGAAAGGTTGCGCTCTTCGATGCGATCGCGATCGACGACTCTTAACTGACAAAATCCCGATCGCGCCAGACTCTCTACAATATTCGCACCCAAAGCACCCGCGCCGCACACCGTTACCGGGAAATTTTTAATCAGCGACATCACTGCGGCACTTCGGTAAAGTTGTTCGTGAAAAAATATACTCATGACAGTTGACAGTTGATAGTTGACAGTTGACAGTTAGGAATTGGGAATTGGGAATTGGGAATTGCTCAGCTATTCTGCCTTGAATTTTTTAGGGCAAAAAATCTCAAAGTCTTGTGGGGTGGGCTTCTAGCCCGCCCCAGACGTACAAATTAAATGCTGTAAAGCTTATCGATTTTCGACTACTCCGACTAATGACTGCAAGTCGAAATCTTTGTCCAAGCCACTGAGACAAATACCAGAACTCATAACTGTTAAGTCATTTTTGGCGATCGCCGAACTATGATGTTCTCCACTAGCGCTAGTCCATTCAACCAACCAATAATCAGCGCGATCGCTAAAATCCCGCAACTCGCCGCCCCCCATCTGCAACGCCCGCTGCAAGCGCTGTTCGTCACGCACTTTCGGAGCGAAATCTTTAATATTTCGGCACACCAATTCGTAAACAATTCGCATTTCCGGCGTCATTCCTTTAAAGCGAACTTCTTGAGGCAAAATCAACTTTTTCAAAGCATCTTTCAACTCCTCACACAGCAGCGGATCGGCGCGCCGATCAATCTCTTCAAACCACAAACAATTACCGTCCCACCGCGCCACAATCTGCTCGAACTGGGAGCTTTCACTCACTAAATGTACTGCTACAGGTTTAGCAAAACCCACGCGCTGTTTAGCATCAGACTCGTTAACAGGATAGGCCAGCCAACTTTGCCCTTGTAGCACGCGAGCTAATTGCAAGCGAATCGGTACAAGCAGTTGCAAATACTCGGCGACTTGTGGCAAACTAGGTTCCTCAACTACAGCAGCAATTTTATTATTAATTGCCTCCAAAATAGCCCATCCTTCAAAGTTGCGCTGCTGCAATTGAAAAGTATAAATCATGCCACATATCTTTGTCCGCACCCTTCCCCCTCGAACGCAAGGAGCCAGGAATTGAGTATCGAGCAGTTCCCCTTCTTGGGCCGCGAGTTGGCTGATAATCTTGCGGATATTTGCCATGGAAGTGACCTCCTTCAACAGTTGACAGTTGACAGTTGACAGTTGACAGTTGACAGTTTAAGAGCGACCTTTACCTAGAAGGAAGAGGATTGGAGTAATGAATAGTCTGATTTTAATTTCTCCCTATCGGGGAGAGGCTTTCAACCAATTCTTTCTGGTAATTTTACTTGTTTTTACACGATCTGCATATAAACTAAGAGAATATAAACATTTACTAACAATCTTGACATCAAGGGAATTCCGAATATAATATTGAGCAAGTATTCAAAGTTAACGTTGTAAAAATATCAAGTAAATATGCTGCAAAAACTCTGTTTTAAGTTAGTAGTAGTGACAAGTCTGACACTTCCTATTGTTGGCTCTGCCCAAGTAGCTAAAGCTCAGAACACTCATGGAGCTACTGCTTATTCTCCGACTTCTGACGCCACCGGTATTAGTTGGGATCATGGTACAGAGAAAGAAGCACTAGATGCAGCAGTAGCCGCCTGCAATCAACAAAGTGGTGGGGCTAACGATTGCCAAGCGCTGACCTCTAATACCAATAATTGTGGAGCGATCTCAGTAGGCAAAGGAGGAGCAGGTGCGGGCTGGGGCGATGATAAAGCAGCAGCAGAAGCTCAAGCTCTCGCTGCTTGCAGCGAACTGGAAGGAGGCAACTGTAAAATTCAGCTTTCAGCTTGCAACAAGTAATTGAATGATGAATTTTTGTCGGAGTGGTGTATATTTTCTCTTGTAAAATAGCTGAGAAAATAGCCATATTATGTCCGTTTATTTACGCGAGAAAAATGGTTTCTAGTGAGGACTTTAGTCCGCAGAAAGAAGGACTAAAGTCCTCACTACAAACCAGTAGGGTGCGCCGCAGCGCACCTTACCCAATTAATCTCCTACTTCAGAGGTAACTGCATCCGGCGGCAGCAAACTTTCTAATCTATCTTTAGACCAGTATTCAGTAGGATAGGCGAGTGCAATAATATCAGAAAGTCGAATCAACCACGTAACTTGTCCGTAAGCATCGGTATTTTCCCCGTGTTCGTTAGGGGGAACTATCACCAAAAGTTCTGCAAACTCCCCGAACAAATTAATCGGGATGCCGCCGAAACTACTATTATTTGTTTTAATCCAAACTTTACAGCCTCGATCGAGGGCTTCTTGGAGTCGCTGGGACAGTAAAGTGGATTTTTTGACCTGGGATTTTTTGGCTTTCGACTTTTTTCCCATAGTTTTAAGAAGTTAAAGTAGTTGTACTGTGAGTTGCACGGTGGGTTACACAGTGGGTGGAGATTGGAGTGCGATCGTCTTCTAGGGCTTCGTTAACGCGATTTGCTATTGAAACTGACAAAACGAAAAAGGACGATCGCCCGATCGACACCCTACCAGTCTAGTCTATAAGAAAGTGCCACACTGCGATCGCCATAACAATTTAATTACAAAATCGGGAAATGAGCTGCGGTATCAAGTTACAGAGTGAGTTAACAGTCTCCGTATTTATACTGTGCCCAAATGCAGTATAATCGGCGAAGTCTTCCCAAATCGTTTAACTAAAACAATGGACTGGCGAAAGCTCATTCATCCCAACCCGAAAACTTCAACAATTCAACCACCAGCGCCAGAAACTCGATTGTCTGTAGAATTCCTGTTGGGGCTGTTTGCGGCGGGATGGACAGAAGAGCAAGTTTTAGAGAAATATCCTACACTCACTTCCCCCAAGCTGCGCGCTGCTTTGGCTGCTGCGGATTCGCAGTTAGTTTCATCCATCGCCAATCCTGAGTTACTGGAAATTATCGAACAAACTAGGGAAGAGTTGAGAATCGAGAAAAAGTTGCCGCTTGAGGAGATTGATTGAGGGAGATATTTGGGAGTAAAGTGCGATCGATTTTCGATGCTACTCAAAAATATCGATAATGCCCGATAATCTTCCAATTGAAGAGGACATCTTCCAATTTAGTCCCTGCACCGATATTGTGAACGATCGCAAATCTTCCCGAAGGCGATCGCACGTTGCTAACTATCCCGATATGAGACTCACCTCCACCTAGATTCCATGTTACTACATCACCCGGTTGATAATTATCTGCATTTCGAGTAACAGGTAACGATTTACCTTTTCGTTCAAAAAATACCATCAAATTAGGAACTCGGCGATGGTCGATATTCGGATCTGTGTTGGTCAAATTCCAATCTTTTGGATATGCGACAAAGTTCTGCTGCATATCTTGATGTACCTCTTGTTGCAGATCCACTTTTACTTGCCGAAATGCGCGAATTATGACATCCGTGCAAACACCTGTAGTCATCGGTACATCGCCACCAGGGTAGGGAATCGCTACATAAGCAGGATCGTAAGAATTGGTAATTTTAGTTTGGGCGATCGCATTATCGAGCACTTCACGAACTATCGGCGAAGTTACCGGCACTGTTGCGGGATTTAACTGGACAGTTGGAACAGAAATTGGCTTGACGCTTTTTTGCGATTGACAAGCAACACAGAGATAACTAATAATTAGAATAAACAAAAGAGTTTGCAGGCGATCGTACATTATTCAATCTCAATTTCTCCCTAAATTTTCTCTAACTATTTCCCTAAACTCCAACACCGCCTCAAGAGGATCGGGGCGTTGTACATACTCAGCCAGCAATGATAAATCTAAATTGGGCAATAACTCGCTTTGGTGGATTTTTTCATATTCGTCTCCCCGCAGATGATAAACTTCAAAGTGACGATTTTTCCAGAACCAAACTTCTTTGACGAGCCATGCCCGATTATATCATTTATCAGAATTCATGGGTTTAAAACCCCCGCAGGTTGGTGTCATGGGGAGCATCTCAGTTTTGTATTTATAGTGCGAGCGTCCCCGCTCGCGTATTGTACAATACGCGAGCGGGGACGCTCGCACTCAAAGAAAAAATATTTTTTACAAAACTGAGATGCTCCCGGTGTAATGTTTTTAGGGTGGGGTGTAAATCCCCATAGAAAAAACCTCCTACGACCTTTGTCAACTGTCAACTGTCAACTGTCAACTGTCAACTGTTTATCATCCCTGACAGGCAAAGCCACATCCAGAATTTCCATCAACAACTCCAGCCGCGAAGGACGAGACAACATCGGCACCAAGTTCGGCAGCGAGTAATAATCACCCGCAAATGTAAACGTTTCCACCGACACTTGCTTATCCTTCAATTGTTTTTCAACATAATCGCAGTAAGCGCCAACTCGCACAATCACCACATCAGGAATTACGCTCAAAGTGTGGCAGTATTTCTGATAAGCATCTGCAAAATAAGGTGCAGAGTTTTCGCCTTCATCTGTTACCATAATGAATTGCTCAACCACCTGCTTCTTAATCCGCATTGCTTCGATCGCACAACCGCAACTTGTGCCGCCGCCTGCGCGAATGTGCTTGAATGCGCGCTCCCAATCGGTCAATTCGCTGCCGTTTGCTTGCACTGGATAGGGCATCGTGTCAAAGGCGTAGACGTACAGCGCAGCCTCGGAAATGCCCGAAATCATGGCAGCGAGACGCTTGCCAACTTCGATCGCACTTTCCATACTTCCCGACTTGTCAACCAACAAACCCGTGGCTTTAACAATCTTGCCGCGCTTCTTCACCTGTTCGTTAGTTACCGCTTCCAGCTTCGCCGTTGTGGCTGCGTCGAACTTCGCGCCCGCACCGGCAACACTGGCTTTGTATGCAGAAACCCGATCGCACTTGGCGGCTTCATCCAACTTCGAGTCAATCAACAGCTTGACTTCCGGGTGATCCATCGCGCCGCGAGACTGAATTGATTTCAGGTTGTTGATGACTTCCTGCGGCGACATCGAATTAATCAGCGCTGCTAACACCGTTGGCGTGAGCATTTTGATCGCACCAACTGCGATCGTATAGGGAATCTTGTACTCAACAATCAAATTCGCCTGTTCCGCAGGAGTCGCAGCCTTCGCTAACTGCTTCAAAACAAATGCCAGCGAGTCTTCCGGCGGATTGTCCTTAAACAGAATAGCATTAGCTCGATCGCTCGGCTTGACGTGCAGAGTCGCGTATAAGTGCTTCATCGCCTTGCGGTTGCGGATGGCGGCGCGATCGAAAAACTGGGCATTCTTTTCGCGCGATCGCAGATAGCGAGTGACAGCAGTGCGCGCGCTGCGAGGCAGCTTATTTTGGTGCTGCTTCATAAAGTCCACAATCCGCGAAACCTCGTAGGGCGGGAACTCTTGTAACATCATAAACCCGGCGTCTCGGTGCTCTGTCAGCGCCGAAGTCAGCAAGTTTCCGGCAAAAACTTCCTTGTGGTCGCGCACGTCGCCGTGACGCTGATACCACACTGCTAAATGACCGTAAAAAATTGGATCTAATTCGATAATTAACTTGTGAATTTCTGTCACCTTTTCCAGTTGTCGGTGAGGTGTGGTGAGCAGACTGTTGAGCATTTCTAAACGTAAATCGCGCTCTGCTGTATTCATTGGTGCGGCCTCCAGTTGTGGTTTTGGATTGGCGATTTTGGATTTTCAATTATTAGGAATATCCAAAAATCTGCGGGTGGCAGTTGTTGCACGCTTGGCAATGAATATCGTAGTCACCGCGCAAGTTTGAGGAGCTTTGTTTTTTTAACCTTAGAAGGGTTGGTATGTAAGCTCTTCGGATTGGGGCGCGGCAACAACTGCTATTTTAAAACTATTTCAGGGAAAATTCTGGGATTTCGATCGCCCTTAAATCCGGTTCAACCCAATTATTTCGGGCTTCGGAGGACATCAGGTGCTCGCGGGTGTAGTGGTTCCAGGGTAAAGTGCGATCGGCATATTCTGCAATCAAACCGTTAGCTAAATGTACGATCGAGCGATTCCGGCCTTCATCTGCCAGATACTCGCGCACAGTTTGCGCCCAAAATAGCGTTAGCGTTTCGTGATACCCGCTGTTTGGCGTGCTTTCAATGCCATTGGCAGAGTTGTAACGTTTGATGCCATTGCGAATTGCATCGATCGCCTCTGAGTCCGATTCGCCAAACAGAAAATACCATAAAGCAACGGTTAAATGGGCTTCATGCGTCCATTGGCTGCGCGGGAGGCTGCATTCTTGGAAGGCGTGGAGGAGGGTATCTATCTCGTAGGGCGATCGGTAAATTGCAAGTTTATTGCTCATAGCTAATACCCAATCAATTTCTTAGTCCGCGGAGGCGGACATCGTTTGTGTAGTAGCGGTTTCAACCGCCGACTCATGTCTTTTAACTTTTACTGAGTTGTTCCATGATGAACTTAATTTGCTTCTTGTTGCACTGACGTTTGCTCGCAGTATACTTCCATGTTTTGACACGGGAGTAATATTGATGAATTACCTCCAATTCTTCCCGATCGGCCAGCTCGAAAAGATACCAAATGCCATCTAGCTTTTGATAATGATGGTAATCATCGATCTTGAGAAAATCATCAGGCTTTTTCGGAGGTAATTTTCGTACCTTGTTTGCCAAGCAGAGTATCCGCGTCTCAGGATGAACGTAAAGTTCCTCTCTCCTAGAACCAAGTTGACGCCCATATCGGCGATCGCAAACAATTCCATCAACCAACACAACATCTCTTTCCACATAACCCCAAACATGGGAGAGAATATGTTTTCCAGACAGCGTAGTTATATCAAGAATTTGACACAATTCGTGGTAGATATCATCCCAATCTTGTCCTATTTTGCTCCGCAGCCAGCGAGATAAAGGCCCCAGACAATCAGAAAAATATTTGCTTTTTCTTTTCAGCTTGAGTAGATAAGGGTTAAAGATTCCATCAGTGCAAGCTGCCTCAGTAATTTCTTTCAGATGTCTCCGGTTTCCTGGTACTTTTTTTAAGCTAGCTCTCCAGCCACCGCGAGGCCGTTCGATGACGATTCTATCTAATCGGTGTTCGCTCATAGCAATTAACAATTGTAAATTAAATTATCCTAGTCATGGATGAACTTTTGACAAAGAAACAGATTTGTTTGCCTAATCTACGGACTACACCGAAAAAAATGCTTCATTCAGTTGACAGTTGACAGTTGACAGTTGACAGTTGACAAAAGAAAGAAGAGGATTAGAGTTAATGAATAGTCTGATTTTAATTTCTCCCTACAAGTGTTCCGGGTGTAAACCAATTCTTTCTGGCAATAAACCCGGTTTCTAGCCATCCGCGAGCAATTTATGTAAAATTTGACAAAGTTTAAAACACTTCGCGCAAGTCAAAAAAGCTTTAAGCACAGCCGTTCTTACCAGTTTTACCTAGCAGTGGACGCGCAAACCTCATCTAGAACTAGAGACTCGGAATGCTTCCCTAATTCGATCGCTCGAATATCAGTACCTTAGGGCAGTTATATTTACTAAAGTGTGTAAGCTTCATCAGTTAGGGCGCGAAGTGTTTCGTTTGTAACAAGGAATTGAGTTGTTCAAAAATTGGAAGTTCCGCGCAAGTTTAAAAAGCGGTTTAACAGACCGATTGCTCTACCCCTGAGCTACAGCCTCTTAAACGAGACTGACAGGATTTGAACCTGTGACTAATCGGTGGTATCGTGTGTATGCGCTTCCTATGTTAGGGCGCGGAACTGAAGATTCAAGAGCGGATAGTTTCCCTTGTTTTCCATAAGGTTTGTAGTGAGGACTTCAGTCCTTCTTTTCTGCGGACTAAAGTCATCACTACAAACCTTTTTCATGAAGAAAGTTGAATCAAAGTGTTGTGATAGTAAAAGTCACCTCGCGCAAGTCAAGAAAGCCGTTGTTCATACGCAGGAGTTGAACCTGCAACTTTTCTTTAAAGAGAAATGCTCTACCAAGAGCGAGTATGTAAGCTTCCTTTGTGAGGGCGCGAAGTGGAACTTTTAACCGCGTGACAGATATAAAAACTTCAGGTATTAGAGGCGGCGCACGAGTCAGAGAAGCTTTGTTTTTTAGGAATTGAACCTACTATTCGATTTTTAGTCGAACGTTCGCCAGTTTGTAAGCTTCTTTAGTTGGGGTGCGCCTCGACAATTGATAATTTTTTATACCGCGCAAGTTTGAAAAGCTTTTGACAACTTCTAGCGTGTTTACCATTTCACCATAAAAGCCGAAGCCTTCAGCGGGACTTGAACCCGCAATCTTTTCAGAACTAGAACCCTAATGTTTGTAGGCTTCTCGAATTGGGGCGCGGAATAAAAGTAAATTCCTATCCGTAAACCGCCTCTGGGCGGACAATTAAATCACCGCTGGGACGGCGATCTAGCACGTAAGACTCGAAGCGATCGCTCTTGACATCAAAATGATTGGCTAGACGTTCCTGAATTGTTTTGTCGCTCATTCCTACCGTGATACCCAGTTGGTTTTCTGCCACATCATAGGAACGTCCTTCAAAACGAATGTGAACCATAACTGTTACCTCCTTAAGCGATTTTAGATTTTAGATTTTAGATTTTGGATTAGTAGCTTTTCTGCTGTTTAGTTGTGGCGTTAGTCGGTAAAAATTGCCAGCATTCGCATCTGCGCCCACACGACAATTTTTACATAAACAAACGCCGCTCTAAATGGTAAGCTTGTTTGAGATGGCGGATTTCTTCAGTCTTTTTTGCCGATCGCGCTCGATCGCAACTGTGTTGTTCTGAATCCGCCCCAGATTCGTTGAAATTCGGCTGTTTTGGTACAATATCTGACTCAGATCGAGTCAGTCTGTAACTGAACAGTCTCGTGAAAAGTAACAACATAACAATTAAGTCTCTATTGCAAGACTTTCAAATTGATGTTCCTTGAAATCTCGAACGCTATTTAGTTGTCAAGGTTCAGATTTGGTACGGAAAATGCAGGTTTTTGGCTCTCCTGCGCTTTCCATATGTTTATGCTACACACATACTACAGAAGTGTCAAGGGGGTAGGAAAAGTTTTTTTGTTTTTGGCTAAAACCCTCTAGGAAAGCGCAACTGCGGGGGACACACGGTGCGCAGCCTGCTCCGGAGTGCCCAGGTATTAGGTGTGAAGTTTAGGTTTTAGGTGGGCAACTGTCAACTGTCAACTGTCAACTGTCAACTGTTTAAACATCCTTAATATAAGAAATGCTATCGCGAATATTGTGGAAGCCCGCAGACTCGTAAAGTCGCAATGCACCGGAAGGATTTGCAGTATCCACGCCGAGAATCGCAGTCTCAACACCGGCAGCTTTTAGTCGCTGCAAACCAGCCAGCAACATCGCCCGTCCCAATCCAAGTTTGCGGAAACCGCGCCGCGTACCAAGAACAGCAATCCAGCCTTCATTTCGTCCAGTACGATCGCACTCCTCGACATTAATTTCGCAATAACAGAAAGCTGCAAAAGTCCCGTCAGCAGCAACTGCAATCAAGTCTAAATCCTTTCTGTAACTGGGTTTTGCTAAATCGTATTTGAATTTCTCGACTGTTAAATCGTGGTGATTCCAGTGATCGATAAACGACTGGTTGAACATTTCTACCCAAGCTTCCGAATCCTGTTCGCCGGGGAATAGACGCAGCGCAAAACCTTCTGGGAATTGGGCTTGGGCGATCGGTTCCGTGAGCGATCGCGCCATGCGACAAAAATAGCGATCGACCCTAAAACCGCAATTTGTGAGCACAGAAATGCGATCGGCATCCTGTGTCCTAACCCCCGATCGCAGCTTCACCTGCGCGCCCCGCAATGATGCTACCTCGCGCATCCGCCTTTCGCCCCAAGCCACTGCCGCCGCTTCCACATCTCCGCAGCGCGCCTCGGGGCGGACTGAAAACGACAGCCAACCATCGATGACTGTCCCAGGTTCAGAAATCCACAACTCGGCAAAACCGATTAATTTGCCGCCTGCATCTTCCCAAAGACAGATATCGCGCGCTAAATCTCGGGACGGTTGGTTAAATTCTTGTTGTAATTCCGAGATGGAAGTGCCTTGATCGAGCCGATCGACTTCTTCGCAAGTATTGATTAAATCGGCGATCGCAGTTAAATCGCTTTCGCCCGCATAGCAGCGCGCCGAGAGATTTGCCATCATAGCTAATCACCATTTTCGGTTATCGATCAATTTTAAAATAGCTTGGGCGATCGATCGAAGTGCGATCGTCTTCCAGGGCTTCCCTAACTGGTGAGTCGATCGGGCGATCGGGCGATCGACATTTCTGTTCAGAATCCGCCGATCGTGGTATGGAGATGTTTGTTAAACGAAAAAATGTGCTTTTCGCGACCAAAGTAACAAATTGTTACTTTGTTTCTCAGGAATGAGACCTCTGTCTCATTCCTTAGATATATTCAAGACCATCAAGTTCGTCACCAAGTTGACCAACTGAGATAAGAAATAATTTTTCGTCTAAGTTAAGGAGAACTCAATGCTTGACGCTTTTTCAAGAGCTGTAGTTTCAGCCGATGCCAGCACCTCCACCGTTGGTGATATTGCTGCCCTTAGAGCTTTCGTTGCCAGCGGCAACCGACGCTTGGATGCTGTAAACGCGATCGCCAGCAACGCTAGCTGCATGGTTTCCGACGCTGTTGCCGGTATGATCTGCGAAAACCAAGGCTTGATCCAAGCCGGTGGTAACTGCTACCCTAACCGTCGCATGGCTGCTTGCTTGCGCGATGCAGAAATCATCTTGCGCTATGTCACCTACGCCTTGTTGGCTGGTGATGCTTCCGTTCTTGACGACCGTTGCTTGAATGGTTTGAAAGAAACCTACGCAGCTTTGGGCGTACCCACCACCTCCACCGTGCGTGCAGTTCAAATCATGAAGGCTCAAGCCGCTGCTCACATCCAAGACAACCCCAGCGAAAAATTTGCTGGTGCTAAGTTGCGGAAAATGGGATCTATCGTAGTTGAAGATCGTTGCGCCAGCCTCGTTGCCGAATCTTCCAGCTACTTCGACCGTATCATTTCTGCACTGAGCTAGTCAATTGCTAATCGCAATCCGCTCAGCAAAATTGAAACTACGCTCACTGTCAAAATCACTTTAGGAGATTTAAGGAAATGAAATCAGTTCTCACCACCGCTATCGCCTCTGCTGATGCAGCAGGTCGCTTTCCTAGCACTTCTGATCTAGAATCAGTTCAAGGTTCTATCCAACGCTCTGCTGCTCGTTTAGAAGCTGCTGAAAAATTGGGCGCCAACCTGGATGCAGTTGCTAAAGAAGCTTATGATGCTTGCATCAAAAAGTATCCTTACTTGAACGAATCCGGTCAAGCTAACTCCACCGATACTTTCAAAGCAAAATGCCACCGCGACATCAAGCACTACCTGCGCTTGGTTCAATACTGCTTGGTAGTTGGCGGCACAGGCCCTCTTGATGAATGGGGTATTGCTGGTCAACGCGAAGTCTATCGCGCTTTGAGCTTGCCTACTGCTCCTTACGTTGAAGCATTAAGCTTTGCTCGTAACCGCGGTTGCACTCCTCGCGATATGTCTGCTCAAGCTTTGACTGAGTACAATGCTCTTCTTGACTACGCCATCAACTCCCTGTCCTAATTAATTAGACAGGTTTGTAATGTCGTGAGTGGGTAATTTTTACCCCGACAAGTCTAGGAAATCTTGGCTCGTTGCTCTACCGATTGCGGTAAAGTAAGGGTAAAGAATTCCTGGGCTTGTTATTTTGTTTGGATAGACATATGCTAATTTCTATCGGACATCGGGCATCGGGCATACTTTCTTCCTTCTTCCTGAACCGGTTCCTAAGCGAAGTCGAAGGGCCTTCTTCCTTCTTCCTTCTTCCTTCTTCCTTCTTCCTTCTTCCTTCTTCCTTCTTCCTTCTACTATAATTTTATGGATAAACGCTTTTTTAGTTTTTTTAATTTAACTGAAGACCAGGCGATCGCCCTTTTAGATACGCCACAAGACCAAATCGGCGAAGAAGATTCTCGCTACATAGCCGCTTCCCATCTGATAAACTTTCCCACAGATCGATCGATCGCAGCACTGATCCGAGCAGTACAGCAAACCGATCCGGTGCTAGAAAACCGGATTGTGCGCCGCAAGTCGGTGGAAACCTTGGGAAGACTGCAAGCTGTCCAAGCATTGCCGGTGATTCGCACCTGTCTGAGCGATGATGACTGCTACACCGTGGAAAATGCGGTTTGGGCGATCGGCGAAATTGGCACTCAAGACAGCGATATTTTAGAAGAAGTTGCTCAATTGCTCGATAAACCAGGACAAACCTACCGAGTAATCATCCACACCCTGACTAAATTAGATTATCAACCAGCCGAGACCAGAATTCGCAAATTTGTTGACGATCTCGATCCACCGACTGCTAGTGCTGCGATCGCCGCAATTTGCCGCCTAACCAGAGACTTTTCTAAAATGGGACAAGTTGTCGCCATGCTGCAACACAAAAATGTCCTAGGGCGCAGACTATCAATTCAAGATTTGATTGACGCCCACCACTACGAGGCCATTCCCAACATTGCCAAATGTCCCGTATCTTTAGTCTTTCGCCTCAGGGGAATTCGGATGCTAGCAGCAGCCGGAATCGCCGACAAATCCCTTACCTTTGACACCATTCAACCCTATTTAGAACAAACCTTACGGGATAAACCAGGGGATTTGGATTTAGTCCACAGCTATGAAGAATTACCAGAATTACCGTTTCTGATTAACCAATTATACGAAACAGATTTTGGTCGTTGCTATTTAGCAACTAAAACAATTTTAGAACATTATTCAGAGGAGGCACCATCTGCACTTTTTGCCACCTTTGCCGAAGAAGCAAACAATGACTATGGAGCGCATTTTCATGTAGTAAAATTGTTTGGTTGGCTCAAACACTCTCCCGCCTACGATTTGTTATTGGAAGCTTTGAATAACCCCCAACCCCAGTTTCAGAAATCCCGTGCGGCGGCTGCGATCGCCCTAGGGGAACTCGGAGAAAAGCGTGCTATTCCAGAATTGAAAACCTGTCTGGAAACTAAAATCTGGGATTTGAAGTATGCTGCATTAATGGCACTAGAAAAACTTGGTGATGTTAGTGGTTATGAAGTTGCTGCGGCCGACCAAGATTGGTTAGTTCAAGCTAAAATAGATGCTCATACTTCTTTAACATCTGAAATATAGTAGGGACACGGCAGTGCCGTGTCCCTACAGCCGGACACGGCAGTGCCGTGTCCCTACCTGAGACGGGAGGCAGAAACCGGGTTTTTTTACCAAAATACTGCATCCCAGCTTTTAATACTGGTAAAAACCCGGTTTCTTAGATATTTATGCGTCCAGGATTGTTAATTCAGCTTAAATTAGAAAACCTAAAACCCCAAAAATTATGACAACAGATGCTTTGTTTGAAAAACTAAAACACCCGAATCCTCATATGCGCGATCGCGCAATGTATGAAATAGCCGATTCCCGCGATGAAAATACAATTCCTCGACTGGTGGCCATTTTAGACGACGAAGATGTCACCTATCGTCGGGCGGCGGTGAAGGTGTTAGGTGCGATCGGTGAGGATGCCATATCACCGGTGGTTGACGCCATGTTAAACAGTGAGAATGTGACTGTGCGAGGGAGTGCGGCGAAGGTATTGGCGCAAGTTGCGATTAATTATCCAGAGTTGCCTTTCCCAGAAGTGGGCTTGCAGGGATTGAAAAAGGCGATCGATGATGCTAATCCTGTGGTGCATATTGCAGCCGTGATGGCCTTGGGGCAGATGGGTTCCTCTGCGTTCGAGATTTTGGTGGAATCGCTGAATACAACGGATAATGTAGCGGTACAGGTGGCGATTGTGAGTGCATTGGCTTCTGTGGGCGATCGACGTTGTGTAGAAGTTCTCACCACATTTGCGAATGATGAAACCGTGGATTCCTATGTGCGGGAATCAGCGACAAGTTCTTTATCGCGATTGGATTTGGTGATGAATTATAAGCGTGCAGAATAGTTAGGTTTATAGTAGCGTGTTGAACGATATGTAAGCAAAAATTGTAATGGTCAGAAAAACTCACCCAAAGCCAGAAGTTGAGGATGCGTTGAGATACGCTGAAAAAAATGGATGGCGCGTTGATGTTGGTGGTTCTCATGCTTGGGGGAAAATTTATTGTCCCTACAACGATAAAGAGTGTAGAAGCGGGATTTTTTGTATATCCAGTATTTGGAGTACCCCAAAAAACTCAGGGAATCATGGAAAACAAATTCGCCGAGTAGTGGATAATTGCACAAAGCATAACGATGTGAATGAGTCTTCCTCGGAGGAGGAATAAAAAATGAACGAGTATGATTTTACTTTGAAGTTTAATCTGAACAATTCCCCAGCCGATCCTGATGATTTTATTGAGAGACTGTATGCAAGTGGCTGTGACGATGCCTTAATTGGAGTTGGAAATAAAGAATATGTAGCACTAAATTTTATCCGCGAGGGATCGTCGGCTTATGAAGCTATTTCTAGTGCGATTAATGATATCAAAAAAGCTGTTCCAAGTGTTACTCTAATTGAAGCAGCACCAGATTTAGTTGGCTTGACGGATGCAGCTAAAATTCTGGGTTATACTCAACTGCAAATGAGAAATCTCTCGATCGAAAGCAAATCAAGATTTCCGATTCCTGTTTATGAAGGTACACATTCTATTTGGCATTTAGCGGAAATTTTAATTTGGTTGCGCGAAAATCGAATGCACTCAATTGATGATACGCTGTTAGATATCGCTCAAACCAATATGAATATTAACATTGCCACGAGTTGGCAAAAGATCCCTCTTGATACCCAAGAAAGTATCAAGGCGCTGGCTGTTTAGACTGGTTTGTGCGATATTACTGAGGCACATTGCAATCTAAGGAAAACACCAATGAAAATTAAAGTCAAAAATCTTGGTGCCCTAAAACAAGCCGAATTCACCCTTGGCGAGTTGACAATTATTTGTGGCGGCAACAATACCGGAAAGACCTACGCTACCTATGCACTGTTTGGCTTTTTGTTTACTTGGCGGCAGATTTTGGCGATCGACATTAACGACAACAAAATCCAGCAACTCCTTGCGGACGGCGTAATCCATCTAGACATACAAGAATATGTCAAACAGGCAGAGCAAATTGTTTTTAAAGCTTGTCAAGTTTATACACAGCAATTGCCTCATATTTTTGCAGCGCCGGCTAAAAGATTTAAAAAAACAGAGTTTCAGGTAAACCTAGACATCAAAAATATTACCTTGGCAAGCCAATTTCAGTCAACACTAGGATCTGCAAATGTCGAATTATTCTCGATGACCAAAAGAGAAGATAGTAGAGAATTAGTTGTCACCTTGCTCGTTGAAAAAGAAAAGGCAAAAATTCCCAATGAAATACTTAAAAAAACCATTGCCGATGCACTGAAACATATTATTTTTGCCGAAATTATTCCTCGTCCTTTTATCGCTAGTGCAGAAAGAACTGGTGCAGCTATTTTTCGCAAAGAGTTGAATTTTGCCCGTAATAGATTGCTTGAACAAATGGGTAAAAGCAACAATAATATCCATCCCATTGAACTCTTATTTAAGGCTTATCAGGACTACGCCCTGCCGATACAGACAAACGTAGAATTTACCAGGGAACTTGAAAGCATTGTTAAAAAAAGCAGTTTTATTGCTGAGGAACATCCTGATATACTGGCAGATTTTGCTGACATAATCGGCGGCCAATACACTGTTACCCGTAATGATGAACTTTATTATGAGCCGAATGGTAAAAGGATCAAGCTTTCTATGGATGAAAGTTCTAGTGCTGTGCGTTCTCTATTAGACATCGGTTTTTACCTAAAACATGAGGCTCAGATTGGTGATTTACTGATGATAGATGAACCAGAATTAAATCTACATCCTGAAAACCAGCGCCGCGTCGCACGGCTATTTGCCCGCTTGGTAAATCTGGGTATTAAGGTTTTTATTACCACCCACAGCGATTACATTATTAAAGAACTGAATACGTTGATTATGCTTAACCATGACAAACCTCATCTGAAGCGAGTTGCTGAAGAAGAAGGTTATCGGGAAGTAGAACTAATTTCGTCTAACAAAATCAAAGTTTATATTGCGGAAGAGGCAGGGAGTACAAAAACAAATAAATGTCAAACGCTGACACCAGCCGATATTGACCCAGAAATGGGTATTGAAGCCCGCAGTTTTGATACAACTATTGAAACGATGAACAGGATTCAGGAATCGATTGTTTGGGGTCAGGATTAATGTCTGATATTGCTATCCTCAAAGAGATGATTAAGGAAAGTGCTACAGTACCATTGGAAGAACACAAAGGTAAAAAGCAAGTTATACTCAAAGAATCTCCGCCTGCTGACTATTCTGTAACGATTGATGGAATGCCTGATGATGCTCAAGTTATTGTTATTAAGGCAGATGCTTTCCCAGCACCAAGCAAGATTTTTACTAGCTCAAAAGGTCAGTGCAAACGCGCAGATTTTGTGATTATTGCTGATACTCCCACAGAAAAAATCATCTTTTGTATTGAGATGAAGAAAAAGAAAGGCCAGAATAAAAACATTATCCAGCAACTAACGGGCGCAAAATGCTTTGTTGACTATTGTCAGGAAATCGGCAAAGCATTTTGGAATCAACAGAACTTCCTTGAGGCTTATGAATATCGTTTTGTCAGTATCGGTCATATTAGCATTTCCAAAGGAAAAACACGTAATAGTCGCTCAACTGAGACTAATGACCGTTTAACTGAGATTCATGACCGTCCTGATAGGATGCTGAAAATTAGTAGACCCAATAAACTTCAGTTCAATCATTTGATCTACGGGAGATAGATAGTTTTGTGAACGTCAAAATCAGCGCTTCAGGACTTATCTATGACCTTCCAAACAGCTTTTTACCTTTTACCCCTTCCTCCTTTCAACCTTAAAAACATCCTCAATACTTTTCCCAGATGTTTTTTCCTCCCAGCCCATCGCCATCAAAAAACTCTCAGCAGACGCAGTTTCCACCACATCAACCCCCCATTCTCCCGTTTGCAGCGCCTCAACATCGCTACTCAATGGCGGAGTCTTTTTCAATCCCGCTAAAATCAAAACATCAGGAAAAGAATCATCAACTTTTCCTTGACTCATCCGCTTATTTACCAAAGATTCAGCGCAAAACTCCCCAACTTGAGGTGGCGCAAAATCATTAGTAGAAAATAAAACTTCTACCATCCAATGAGCGTGATTTAATTGACGGCACTTAATCTGAGGATATTGACTTAAACCCTCAGCAAATACCAAAGTCAAATCTTCTCTACTTAAGGTTGGAAAGATACCCTCTTGCATATCAAAATTGTGGGAAAGCAACATCCGCCCTGTTCCAGATTCTGTCATATTTTTAGTTACTTAATTTGAGAAATTGCTAACTTAATTACTCCTTGCACAGCCGCCTCTGATTCCTTGGCTAATGCAGCTTGTAGCGGCTCGATCGCACTTCGATCGCCCACTTTCATCAAAGACAAGGCCGCCGCCCTGCGACTTTCGCCATCGCCATGATGCAGCAACTCAATCAGGTTGGGGATTGCAGGCTTATAGGCGAGATTTCCCAAAGCAGCCGCCGCCTCGCAACGCACGTCAACATCAACATCCGTTAGAGACTTCACTAAAATCTCAAATAAGTCGGCTTTGGGCTCTTCCTGGGCTACTTTGGCGATCGCCCCAACCACCGCCCCACGCACCACAGGCGAATCAGAGGCGATCGCCCGATACAAATACTCCTTCGCACCCGCCCCAATAAACGCCAACGCCCAAGCCGCATGACCGATCGTACTTTCCGGCAAATCGGTAGATGCTAAAATATCCAACAAAGCCTGCACAGAAGGTTCACCAATCCTCGCCAGCGCCCCAATAGACGAACCCTTAACCACCGTATCCTCATCATTCAACAAAGCATGAATTAAATTAGGAACAGCAGTCGGATCGCCAATCAAAGTCAGAGTTTTACCCGCAGCACGCCGCACAACCGGATTAACATGATTTCCCAAAGCATCCAACAAAAAAGGAGTCGCCGCTTCACCAATTTCCGCCAGAGTTTCCGCACAACGCAGTCGAGTCATCCCCCGCGTATCACCCAAAGATTCAACCAGACTCCTCAAAAGCTCAGCATCATTAACATCAAAAGTATCTAAATCTATTTGTTCAGTAACTTGTTGAAGCAAAGCATCTGTTTCGGCATGAGCTAACACAATTGCAGCATCTTGGGATTGAGCATTAGAATTGACCATCATTGCCACCTAATTATTAGTAGTTATCGCCGCCAATTGAGTGCGGAGACTGTCTAGTCCAGCATCAATTTTAGCAAGTTCCGGCTCAATTTTAGCCATAGCTGCTTTCTGTGGTAGCTTAGCCTTTTGTGCCGCCGCCATCGTTTCATTCACCAAACGTTCCCGATACCGCTCAAATTCGGCAATGACTTCCACCAATTCTTCAGCCTCTATCTGTGTTGAATCTTCTGTTAAATCTGCGGCAGATTCATCACGAGCCGATGTTGTCAATTCTTCGTTTTCAGACATAGTTTTGAGAGTTTAATAACAGTTGAAAACAGTTAGGCGATCGAGTTCAGTTAAACTCACATCATACAGGATTCTTAGGAACTGGCAAGATGCCAGTTCCACAACCAATTAATTTTATTGTGGGGCGGGCATCTTGCCCGCCCAGTTAGTTGCTTGTGGGGTGGGCATCCTGCCCGCCCAGTGGCTTGTGGGGTGGGCATCGAACTGGCAAGATGCCAGTTCCACAACCAATTAATTTTATTGTGGGGTGGGCATCCTGCCCGCCCAGTTGCTTGTGGGGTGGGCATCCTGCCCGCCCTAAAAAAATATTGACAATAGTTGAATTTGACCAATCAAAAAGCATTTTTTCCAGAGACTTTAACGCGACACCGCAGCAGCCTCAGAAACTCTCAAGCGATTGTGTTCCAACAACTCTTCTAAAACAGACGGAGAAATACAACGACGCTCAGAACAGTATGCCATTTGTTTAACCCCATTGCTCATTTGAACCGTCATCACCCGCACTCGAAAATGATCGTTAATAAACCAACAGCGTTCCTGTCCTTGATTTGTCTCATATTCCGTCTCAATAGTCAATACCCCATCATCAGCAAAATGGTAAATACCAATTACCGGAATACCTTCAACGTAGCCTCTATTTCTGAGAAACTTACCCATTTTCGGGTTATTGGGATTGGGTACATCGATAAGTATTGCAGCATAATTTTGGTTCGGGATGGCATCATCCAAATTATCTTGCCACATAAAACTGCATCCCCCACTAACCAAAGCAGGATCTACATTTTGCTGTTGACAAACCTCTAAAACTCTGGGATCATCAATTGATAAGACATCAATCATGACATTGGATTCTCCCGACTCATCAGCAGCAGCAGTATCAAAATTGTGGACTGTTCGCTGAGTGAACCAAACGCCCTCACTCTTGCGAAAGAAATCCATCATAGTCATCGGTGGTGTTAGCAGCATTTCTATGTCAACTTAGCGAGAGGAATCAAGTAGCATCGGAATTATTGCCGAAATTAGGAGACGGCTTTTGGAGTGTCCCTACAATATTATTTTGGGTAGGGAGACGGCACTGCCGTGTCCTCTATATCATTCCTTCCCCTTGTGAAGGGGATGGGAGGAGAATCCGATCGAATTTTGGTTAAGAAAATTAACTTTCTGGCGATCGCACAACAATCAAATTCTAGGATAAATGACACCGGACAACTTTGAGCAATTCCATCAATAAATCTTCAAAAATATAATGGCACTTCGTCAACACTCATTTTTCCTCTCTGAACCCCTGACTCTCACAGAAGTCTTACAAGCTATCGAGGAAAGCAAAAGCCTAGCTCAAACCAACCTCCAGGGAATCAACCTCAGCCAAATGGATTTATCCGGGATTGATTTGAGCGGAGCAAACTTGATTGGCGCCAACCTCAGCAAAACCAATTTCCAAGGTGCAAATCTCCAGGGAGTAGATTTGCGGCGCGCCAATCTCCGAGACGCCAATTTGAGTGGAGCAAATTTACAAGAAAGTTATTTTTTTCGAGCTGATTTACAAGGTTGCAATCTAGTTGATTCCAAGCTAGAATCAGCTAAATTTAAATTAGCTTTATATGATAGCAAGACTATGTGGCCAGAAGGATTTAATTACCAAAAATCCGAAGCTATTGGCCCGAAAGCTAGTCTGAGCGGAGCTTTTTTGAATGCAGCCAATCTCCGAGGAGCGGATTTAAGTTATTGCAATCTGCGAGGTGCTTATCTCAGTGGAGCGGATTTAACTGGAGCAAATTTAGAAGGAGCGGCATTAAGTGGCGCTAATCTTCAGAATGCTTTTTTAACTGGTGCTTATTTGCGAAATGCCATGTTAATTGGAGCTGAATTGCAAGGCGCAGATTTACGGGCTGCTGATTTGACTGGAGCAAATTTAGATCAATTGCAAAGTATTGCGGGTGCTGATTTCAGCTTGGTACAAGGATTGAGCGCCGAAACAAGAGCGATGCTTTGCAGTCGCAATTCCAAGGAGTTAGGTACTTGGAATCCTTATACTCGGAATAACACAGCTCAAAGTCTTGCAAATTAGATATCGTTTGTAGTGCGGACTTAAGTCCGCAAATTCAGAGGACTAAAGTCCTCACTACAAACCGTTTGTAGTGCGGACTTAAGTCCGCAAATTCAGAGGACTAAAGTCCTCACTACGAACAAATTTTAATTTTCCTATAAATTGCGTTCCAAATCGAACAGAAAACCGTGAATATACTCCTCAGTCCACTCCTCACCATAGAACCGCAGAAACATCCCCCTCGCAGGATCTTTCGCCGCACGATAGTTGATATAATTGCGTTGAGCCTGAAGAATCTCGACCAATCTCTGACTGTCGGTGACTGGTTGCGCGCGATCGACCAAATCGAGATAAGCTTGTAGATAATCCTTAAAAGCATCAAACACAAGAGTTTGCACAGCCTCAGTTTCCTTAGGACGAGTCCACAGAAAAGCCGAAGAAAAGAAAGGTTTTGCCTCTTCAGGAAAATCTCCCCCCCAGGGCAAATCTTTTTGATACTTGTTAAAAATTGGTAAAATCGGCTCTGAGTATTGCTTTTGATAGGCCGCATCATGAAAAAGCGGCTGCATATCCAAAGCAATCAAATGTCCCCCCGGTAAAGTCACCAAATCCGCCCCAAAAAAAGGCAAATCATAATTAATTTGCGGGAAAATCACAAAATTCAAAACCTGAAGAGCATCACCGCCCTCAACATGAGCCGCCCGAATTTGTCGCAGTTTGGGCGATTGAAAAGCATAGCTAGTAGTGACAACCAACTGCTCTTTTTTTCCTTTCCCAGTGATACATTCTTTTTTTTCAAAACCTGCTGGAATCGGATATGGAGCTAAGTCAAGTCGCTCCCTGAGCAGTGGGATGGCGTAATCTAAAAAAGGCTGATAGAGAGTCATTTTTAATTTATTTTGTCCCGGCGGGAACCGCTAAGGGAACAGCATCTTCAAACAAAAACTCGTACAAAAAGCGCTCTGACCATTCATGACCAAAATAGCTGCCGAACAGCCCGGATGCGGGGTCTCTTTCTGCACTATACTGATCGTATTCTTTCTGTGCTTTCACAATCCGCTGAATTTCTTCGGGAGTTGTCAGGGGAGTAGCTTGCTGTAGCATTTTCCAGTACAACTGGACGTATTCTTGATAGGCGGGAAACAATTGGTTCACTACTGTTTCGGCGTCGGTTTTGGCAAAGAGCAAATTCTTGGAAAAATACTGGTTGGCATCATAAAACTTCATTTCTAAGTCTTGTACCAACGAGCTGTATTTAGCTCGAATTTCGGTCAACGGTTCGATATACTTGTCTGTGTAAGCCCGATCGCGAAATAACGGCTGAAAATCTATCACCACCAAGATTTTCTTTTGTCCAAACGCTAAAAAATCAATCCCTAGCAACGGCACATCGTAATTGTGGCTTGGATAAATGACACTGTTAAAAATTTGTGCCGTTTCCCCAGCATCGATGTAGGTGTAGCGAATTTTTCGCAATTCAGGGCATTGATAACACCAGCTTTGAATTGTGGCGGGATTTTTACCTCTTTCACTCACCACAGATTCCAATCCAGAGGGAATGGGACGGCTCTCTAGTGCAAAGTTCTCAAACAGTTCTTTTTCTAGAAATTGCTGAAATGGCTTAAACATAGATTATAATTTAGCTCCTTCAATCTCTCCCTGAACACAGGATAATAGGCGATCGCCCTGGGCCTAGTCTCTTTTATGGATAACAAAGTAATATTTCGTTATGAAACCAAACGTGCGATCGCACTTAATCTAATGAAGACTTTTACCACACTCTCATCTTTGATTCTCTCAAATGTAACAAATCTTAATCAAATTTCTCATAATTCTAGTCTATAACTTGAATTGTACTCAATTCCCTCCGGACAATTTTAATAGCTATGCAATTAAGTGAAAGAGCAAAACAATTAATTCCCAAAGCGAAAATTGTCAGCTTTGCTACTTGGAAAAATATCTATCCAGATGAAGTAATTGCCATTTTTCAAAAGGCTGACGATGAAAGTCGATATCTCACAGATGAAGATTTAGAAATCATCAAAAATCTGGTTCCCGATACCTCTTCAATGTTAGAACAAGCAAGATTGCTGCGAGAGCAAGCTCCTAATCTTGTATCGAATGCCAGGGAAAAGGTGTTAGCCGACTTTCCAAATATCACCGAACCAGACAATGACCTCTATCCTGCTGAACGCGCCGAAGCTTGTTGGCGAGATTTTTGGCATTTCTTGCGCTCCGTCTCCTATAGCATAGCAGGGAAAAACCCGGAATTTACCAGTCAAGCAGGACTAGAAAACATGGAACTACTTTATCAAGAATTGCGAGTTCCCGTGGCGGCGATGCTCTGTGGATTACAACAATTAAAAATAGTCAGTTTACAGCAATTTAGTTCTGAGGAACAGCATTTATCTGGTCTTGCTTTTGACAATTTAATCGCTGGCTTAAAACAGTTCAGTCAAGTTTGACCGCTTAACAATCGCAGGAATTAACCACAGGCATTTAAGAAACCGGGTTCGTTCGCCCACATTCCTCGCACTTCAGGCCATATTTCCCGAAAAAACCCGGTTTCTGCCTCTAGAACTCTATAAAATATTCTTAATTGCGATCGAGCAAATTTTCTAAAGCCGCACCAACCACTCGATGATGGGAGTCTTGCCGCAGTTGACTCAACACCTGCTTCGCTTCTGGATCATCAAAATGCTTCAAAGCAGATGCAGTGTGCTGGCGAATCCCTTCATACTCAGAACTAGCCAGCGCCAACAACCGAGCCAATGCCGCTGCTTCCTGACTGCTTCCAGCTAAAGCACCGAGCGCGTCCACAGCCGCTTCCTGGGTGGTCATATCTTCCCCCGCCAAAGCTTCCACGCACACCTCAAACAGTTCGTTGTAGCACTCCATATCTACCAGCGCCCCCAAAATGCTGCGACGCACCAGCCAGTGGTCATCCTGAATAAAAGTCAGCACTAAATGAGACGCAGCGCACCTACCGAAGAGCGACAGGGAATTTGCCGCTTCGGCGCGCACATTGGGAGTGTTATCAAGTTTCATGATTTGCAGCAAGGCGGCGAAAGATTCGGCGCTTTGCTGTTGTCCAAATCCCCTGCTGACAAAGGTACGGACTAAAAATTCTGGGTCGTTGAGCCGAGCTTTTAGCAAAGGAACGGCAATCTCTGGTGTATAATCTTTCAGAGCTGCGATCGCCTTGAGTCGATATTGAAAATCAGAATTATCTAGAAACGCTTCAATTTCGTGAATATCCATAACCGCAACAGAGCAGGACTTTTCCTTACTTTAAACAACAGGGTTCACTTTGTGCAACTTACCAAAATTATCTTAACACCGAAATCTTTTTTTGACCGTGAACCTCGTTTCTTTAAACTCTCTCATCAAATCTCGTCTGAAAACTTCCGTATTTGAACCAATATTGTCGCAGTTCATGATGAGGTGTATGCAAACTCCCTTTCCCTTGATAGAGCATCACTTGTCGGTGATTTCCCATCCAAACTCGTTTGAGCGGTTCCACAGAAATTAAGCATCCTCCTAGACTGATGATACATTGCTCAAATCTCTCAACGGCTGGGTAGTCTAAAGTTTCAAAAATCAAAAATTGACCTAAAAAAATTAGGTGACGGCTTCGTATCCAAGCCTGCATTTTTTTATCGGCTATTGGGGGTAATAGCTGGTAAAAGTATAGTCATCTATTACATGACACGGGAGGCACCCGGTCCCTCCCCTTTCGCTTTCACTTCGAGCGGATTAACCCGCCTCGGCTGAGCTACGCAGCTCTCTATCCCATTGCTGAAGGCATTTGGGATTGCTTTTC
>NZ_JAEQCF010000057.1:62712-70140 GCF_020738625.1 Microcoleus sp. PH2017_09_SFU_O_A | reverse complement strand
TGGAAAGCACTCGTAGGTGTCGTGACCTTACTAACGTAGCCTAGTTAAAGACTTAGACTGGCTATCTCGTCCACTTTTGTCCAGTGTTTAGCGGATAGCCCCAATGCAATAACCTTTCCTCCAATGCCCTTACCGCAATCCCATTCTTGTCTAGTTTGGAGTTGCTGTGCGGAAAGCTCGTTGAAAGCATTATTAGCTAACTTACGAGGAAAAGAAAGGGGCTCTCGAAATGAAAATGCTAGTAATTCTATTTATTTTGCATCTTTGGGCATCTTAGCTGGTTTTTTGATTTACAAATCTATTTTTATAAATATTTTAGATTTTATTTAAGTTTTAGAATACTTTCTTAATAAAAAGAGGTACAAAAACAAAACAAAAATTAACTTCTCAAATAATCTCGGTCTTTGGGTTTGGGGCTAGGATGGGTGCAGTTGATGGCTTGTGGGGTAAGTGGAGGGGGAACAAAGGCGCTAGTGGATGAGGCAAAGCGGAAAGTAAGTTGGGTTAATTGGGCCTGGGATGCCAAAATTAGACGATTTTGGATTTGAGATTTGAGATTTTAGATTAGGAAAGAGTGATTTTGCTGCGGTTTTGAGTGTTGTGTAAAAAATTGTGAATTTTTAGTAATTGAGCGGCGACGGGCGAGGGCGAGAGTCTCCGAGTGGGAGATTTGGGGAGAGTGTCGGAGTTCCGAAAATCTGACAACTGTCAACTGAGGGCGGGCACAGGGGCACCGCCCCTACCGGGAGCATTTTTGCAAAAAGCATTTTTTTTACAGTGCGAGCGTCCCCGCTCGCGTATTGTAAAATACGCGAGCTCCCGACAGCACTACAAATGCAAAACTGAGATACACCGCCCCTACCAACTGCCAACTGCCAACTGCCAACTGCCAACTGCCAACTGCCAACTGTCAACTGTCCGCTGTCAACTGTCCGCTGTCAACTGTCAACTGTCCGCTGTCAACTGCCTTCTGACGATCGGAATCTCGATCGCAAACTCAGTCCCCAGTCCAACTTCCGAAACGCACTCCAGCCGCCCCCCATGCTGTTCCACAACTAAATGATAGGAAATAGACAGCCCCAGCCCAGTCCCCTTACCTACTGGTTTGGTAGTAAAAAACGGGTCAAATAGTTGCCTGCAAATCTCATCCGGTATGCCCCCGCCGTTGTCGGAAATGCGGATCGCTACAACATCGCCAGCAACAACTTCAGTGCGAATTGTAATTGCGGGAAGAGTCAATGGAGAACTAGGAATTAACGGCGGTGGATTTTTCCCATTTCCCTTTCTCCATTGGCCCTTCTGGATTGCTTCATCCAAAGCATCAATAGCATTGCCGATAATATTCATAAACACTTGATTGATCTGACCTCCACAGCACTCGACGCTGGGCAAATTGCCGTATTCCTTAATAATTTGAATACCTGGATGTCCGCCGTGAGCTTTGAGCCTGTGCTGCAAAATCAACAAAGTGCTGTCGAGTCCCTCGTGAATGTCAACGAATTTGACGCTAGTTCGATCCGATCGCGAAAAATTTCGCATTGACAGGACTATTTGGCGGATGCGATCGGTGCCAACTTGCATCGAAGACACGATCTTAGATAAGTCTTCCACCAAAAAATCGATTTCCATATCTGCTGCTGCTTCCCTAATTTCCGAGACTGGTTCGGGATAGTGCTGCTGGTAAAGTTCTAATAGTTGAATTAATTCTTTGATGTAATGACTCGTGTGGGAAAGATTGCCGTAGATGAAATTAACCGGATTGTTAATTTCGTGGGCGATACCGGCAATCATTTGTCCCAAAGAAGACATTTTTTCGGTGTGGACTAATTGAGTTTGAGTTTGCTGCAATTTCCGCACTGTTTGCTCTAATTGCTCTGCTTGATTTTTCAAGCAGGTTTGCTTTTTCCGCAGCACTTCTTCTACTCGCTGGCGCTTGATAATATCCCGTCTTAATAATTTATTTGATTCTAAAAGTTGGGCGGTGCGCTCTTCAACTTGTTTTTTTAAGTCTTCGTGAGCTTGGTGCAGGGCTTCTTGGGCGCGCTGCCGCTCTAAAATTTCTTGCTGTAAAAGTTCGTTGGTTTTCTGCAATTGGGCGGCTCTATCGTCTACTGCTTGCTGCAAAAGCTCGATCGTCCCGTACATCTCAGATTGGTTAAAAACTTGCGGCAAACTTGTCAGAGAAACAACACCCAAAAGCTCTCCGTGACTGCCAACTACTACCAAACGGCAGACGCAATGGCGCTGCATTTCCTGGTGGGCGCGGAAGAGGGAATCGGTGGCAGATATGGAAAATAAAGGCGCACTCATGGCATCAGCCGCTGAGATTTCCGAGAGGTTTAATTCGAGGGCGTGAAACTGCACGATGTCGCGCTCGGTGACAATGCCGATCGGGATTTGATACTTTTCTATTGGTACGATCCGCTGTGGATGCTGAATTTGGTCTTCGACAATGACGACGCAATGGGATCGATTTTTGACCATGAGCTGGGCTAATTCGAGGGCTGAGGCAGTCTTTGGGGCACAAATGACTTCTTTTGTCATGACATCTCCCGCACAGCGCAAATTTGCTAGCAAGTTCACTGGTTGTAGGGCTTCGTGAATGGCTTCGCGGGTGATGATTCCGACAAGTCGCGAGTCCTCATCGACTACGGGTAAGTGCCGGATGGAGTGCTGGCGCAAGGTGAATATAGCGGTGAAAATATCTTGAGACTCGGATTGTTTGAGGGTAATGGGCGAGTGAGTCATTACCTCAGCAATTGTCAGTCCGATCGCACAATTTACCAGAGTAGTTAACTTAACGATATCCCGTTCTGTAAAAATGCCGATCGGGCGATCGTCCTCCACGACTATGACACAACTGCGCTTGGCCGTGTTCTTAAGACTCTTTTGTTTTTCGCTACAAAGCTGACAGGAGACGCGCATCGGGTTCATGAGAGCCAAGACTTCGGCGATCGGTGTTTCTGGAGCCACTGTCAGGGGATGGCGATCGATCGATCGATCTAAAGGTGATAGATCGATCGGTGCGCTGTTGGGTTCTACAGGGGATGCTGGTGGTTTAATTGCGAGCTGGGGGACTGAATCTAAAAAATGTTGTAAATCTTGTTCTTGTAGCATAGTGATTATTAATTTTCCTTAATGAATTGTTACAATTTGGCGGACATGAGTTGACAGACTTAGCATTAATTAAGTGGAAGAAGGAACCGAAAAACGGATACCGTGCCACGTAGTCCTATAGTGGTGAGCTCCAAATTTCAGATCCTAGTTCAAGCTTCCAGATTGATATATGGAGTAAATCTCAAATCTCAAATCGGCTGACAGATACTTTGCCAAAAACCCGTTATTTAATTTTTATTTGTTTAATTCCTATGTCGTGGACACCATTAAATCATCGAATTCATCATTTGCCGCTGATTCTTGCAGGCCCGATTTTGCGCCGAATTGAAACTGGGGGCGTAACAGTTTGGCTGGCTTTGAAAGCACCCCGTCAAGTCGAACTCAAGGTTTATGCGACTGAGGGCGGCACCGGTGAAATTGTCGGTACGCCCTTGCTGCAAGGTGCTAGCTCTACTGTGCGGCTTGGCAAATACCTGCACGTAGCGGCCGTGACTGCTAAACCAATCGACAGAGATATCTTGACATACGGGCAAATTTATGCTTATGACATTGAGTTTGCGGGGAGTCAGGAGTCGCCGTCGGTGGGAGTCCCAGAAAATGAGCAGGAAAATCTCCTTTCTTGTCTGTGGCCGACTGCTGCTGATTTGTCAGTTTTGGGGCCACAGACGATCGGTTATTTCGCTCACGGGTTGCCGACTTTTGCCCTGCCACCAAGGGATTTAAACTATTTGCGTATAGTGCACGGTTCTTGTCGCAAGCCCCACGGAGACGGCAGAGATGCGCTGCCAATCTTGGATAATTCGATCGAACAGTTTGCAGGTATGGCAAATTTCCGCCCCCACCAACTGTTTTTAACGGGTGACCAAATTTACGGCGATGACGTTGCCGATGCGATGCTGTGGGCCTTGACTGATGCTGGCGATACACTGTTGGGCTGGGAAGAGAATCTGCCCCTGATGAATGATGCCCAAATAAAAAAGAATTTGTGTACCAGTATACCTAAGAAATCGGAAAAGAAAAATGTAATTCGCCAAGAGAGGGAAATTTTTAGAGAATCGCCAATTCAGAAAGCGTCTGATGCTGAGTCTGAATACAAAAAACCAATTGAGTTGCAGCCGGGGACTCGCAGCGATATTGCTAGAGATTTTGGCGGTTTTACGGCGATGTTGGTAAATAAACCGGATAAGGCTAAAAGTCACTTGTTTGGTTTGGGCGAATATTGCGCGATGTATTTGTTAGTTTGGTCTCCTGTGCTTTGGTGCGATAGTTTTCCGAAGGGTAACGATATTTGTCAAGATTCTAAGCAAGCAAAAGTCTGGGATAGAGAAGTTGTAGAACTTGACGGTTTTTGTCGCAATTTGTGGCGAGTGAGGCGGGCGCTGGCTAATATTTCTACTTATATGATTTGCGATGACCATGATGTTAGCGATGATTGCTTTTTGAATCGAGAGTGGTGTTACCGGGTGTTGGGGAAGCCGCTGGGCCGCCGGGTGGTGCAGAATGCTTTGCTGGCTTATGCTGTGTTTCAGAGTTGGGGAAATACGCCCGCACAGTTCGAGTATGGAAGAGTAGGAGATAAGTTATTAAAAGCTGCTAAAAAGTGGTCGGATTCGGCGGGGACTGATGTTGGTGTTTGGGAGGATGCTGCTGGGTATTTGGGGATTCCGGCGGTTGATATTGAAACTGGTTTGCCGAAGTTTAAGTTAGATGAAGATGTTTTGATTTTGGATCGAGATGATGAGGTTTTGAATTGGCATTTTACCGTGAGAAGTTTTAAGCATGAGGTGATTGTGCTGGATACGCGGACTTGGCGGGGCTATCCGCCCGAAAGTGCGATCGCCCCGCCGATGCTTTTGACTCACAAAGGTTTTGATGAGCAAATTCAGCAGCCTTTGCGGGAGACTGAGTTGCTGAATAAATCTGGGGAATTTGCGATCGAGGCGACGCTGGTTGTGGTGCCGACTAATTTGGTGGGTTTATGGATTATTGATGCGGTGCAAAGGCGGGATGTGGAACAGGGAAAGGTTTTTAATACCGATGCGGGGGATGCTTGGAATTTTCATGAGTTGGCTTTTGTGAAGCTGTTGTCGGAGTTTTTTAAGCAGCGCGATCGGGTGATTGTTTTGACGGGGGATATCCACTATGCTGGTGCTGTGCGGTTGAGTTATTGGTCGGATTGTCATTTTGGCGATTCTCGCTCTGAGATTGAGCGTTTACCGTCTGTATCTGGGGTGAATGGAGAGTTGAAAATTGCGAGTCAAAGATTGTCTGTTTTGGCGCAGTTAACGGCTAGTGCTTTTATTAATGAGGAGTGGACAACTCATGTAATTCATACTAAGATTAAGTCGTTGTTTCCTGAGCGATCGCACGAACGTTTGGGATGGAATGAGCCGCTGGAGTTGGTGAAGATTCCGAGACGTGGCAGGAAGAAGGCTGTGGCTGCTGTTGTGAGGGATAGGCAATCTTTGCCTGATTGGGGTTATCGAGTTGACTGGATGAAGCGGCAAAGATCTCGGGTGTTTTTGCAGCATGAAGATGGTAATTCGTCAAGTATATTACCTAAAAATAAACTGTTGTTACTGTTGCGTCGTTTGTGGAATTTGATAGCGCTGTTGTGGCGGAATCGGTGGCTGCAAGAGGGTGATGAGATTGTGGGTTATGGCAATATTGCGATCGTCAGTTTTCAGTGGCCTGCTGAGGGTGATGGGGAGAAGGCGGTGATTCAAAGTGTTTATTGGCGGCCGCTTTGGGCACCGGATAGTGTGGTTTACAGTCAGTATTTTGTGTCCCTGGGATTGGATGGGGATGATTAGAAACTAATCTGTCATTGCGAGGAACGAAGCAATCCCAGAAACCCGATCGCCCATCCACAAAAAACCCGATCGCCCATCCACACAAAACCCGATCGCGAGGCCCCAGAAACCGGGTTTTTTCGACAATACTCGATCGCACGCCACAAATTCGGCCAAAAACCCGGTTTCTTTGTCGGAGTCGGTAAATCCCATGCACAAAAAATGCGATCGCCCATCAACCAAAAACCCGGCGGTTGAAACCCAAAAACCCCGGCGGTTGAAACCGCGGCTACACAGACAAAACCCGCCTGCGCGGGTTGAAGATTCCATTATTTCTTCGTCCGCGGAGGCGGACATTGTTTGTGTAGACGCGGTTTCCAACCGCCGGGTTTCTAACCACCCAACAACAACTCCTGAAACCGCGCATCACCCCGAATCCCATCAAAATCCGCATCCATTTTCGCTAACTCTCGATATTCTTCCGGTTCCAATTCAATCGCGCGCCGCAAATTTTCCACTGATAACTCAACATTATCTTGCAAGGCGTAAATGCAAGCTTTGCCACCATAAGCATTAGCATAATCCGGGTTAATTTCTAAAGCTGTATCCAAATAATCTATCGCTTCCTCATAGCGACCTAATGTCATCAAAGTATAAGCTCGATTATGCAATATATGACAATAATTTGGTTCCAATTCTAAAGCTCTATCATAGCTGGATATTGCCTCTTCAGCGCGTCCAGCCCTTCCCAGCGCAATGCCGCGCCAAACCCATAAATAAGCTCGATCGGGTTGAATTTGGAGCACGAAATCAAAACAGCAAATAGCTTGTTCGTAGCATTCTGAATTGCATAGCGCTTTGCCTTGTCTGCTCCAAAAATCGCAGTCATCAGGCTGGATACTCATCGCTCGATTCCAGCTTGCGCGGGCGGCATCTTGACTGTCACATTTCATCAACGCCAAGCCTCGGTGAAACCAAAATTCTCGGTTTTCTCCTTCTATTTCGATAGCTTTGTCAAAACTGGTGACAGCTTCTTCACAGCGCTGCAAATTGTCCAAAACCTTACCGAGTTCAAACCACACAACAGCCGCATCCGGCCTCAATTCTGCAACTTCAGTTAATTTCGATAACGCTGCTTCATACTGTCCTTGTTTTGCCAGCAGTAAACCCTTGTAAAACAAAGTAAGCGGATTATTTGGCTTGTAGGGAAACGGCATTGTCGTGTCCCTACTATGTCCCTGTTTCATTCCCTCCAATCTCAGGAAATGCACCCGTCCCCATGAATCGCCCGCTACAACTGTCACCCCATCAGGCGCAAAAGCACAGCATTTAAACCCATATTCTCCGCTGAAACTAGCAACCTCTTTACCTGTGAGCAAATCCCAGATTTTCAGGGGATCCAAGAAAGCGGAAATCGCTATTTTGCCGTCTGGTGCGATCGCCACTGCACTTACCCTGTCACTATGACCGGTGAGAGTTTTCAGTTCCCGGCCTGTCTCGGTGTCCCAGATTTTCAGGG